>CAJOPP010000256.1 GCA_905236365.1 uncultured Lachnospiraceae bacterium | reverse complement strand
TGAAAACTGGTTACAGCTTCATCCTACCTGTCATCATAATTATGAAAATCTTGATGAGCTGATTAAAAAATTCGTTGAAACACCTAACAGATGGGGAAATGCAGAGATGTTCTACTTATGGGGACATAGCTTCGAATTTGACAATAACGATAATTGGGAAGTTATTGAAAAATTTGCTGAATATGCCGGAGGTTATGAGCATATCTGGTATGCTACGAATATTGAAGTATACGATTATGTTAAAGCATATGAAAGATTACAAACGAGCTTTGATAAAAAGATTATACACAATCCATCAAGTATTGATGTTTGGGTTGAAATAAATGGTGCGGTATATTGCGTAAAATCGGGAGAAACATTAAAAATATAAAAAACACATTTACAAATTTTACTTGCAATTATGTTTAGTTAAAAAGAATAAATTTTTTAGTTCTAATTTGACACGAACTATATAGAGAAAGTCGAATGATGTCGAGAAATAGAAAGCCTTCCCCTTGATGGTAAGGTGTCAGAGGTGGAAAGAATAACGATTGCTAAGCAATCTACACCTCACCACCGCCTGCGGTGGAGCCTCTCTGGGGGGGGAGAAGCCTTTGAATGATGCTACATCTAAATCTTATATCCCTTATTTTGAAGAAAATGCATTAATGTTTACCAATGAGGGAAATATTTCTCACAATATAAATATGATGGGTTCAACAGACATGGGTGACCCTAAGCGAGATAATGCCCTCTATTCAGCCTACTATGGAAGTATACATAGTTCAAAGCATAAGGAATGTGGGGTTAAATTATGGTTTTCTCTACAACAAAAAGCTCTGGCGATTTTCAAGCACTTTTTTATGAAATCTTAGCAAAATTTGATATGGATACTTGACAAATGCATTGTAATTTATTATAAAATATGATATAATGTTGCAAATTGTGATTTATTGAAAGGAACGAGAAAAATGGGAATGTTTTTCAATTATGACAGACCGGGACCTGGTGTAGATAAGAATGCGCCAAAGAAAAAGGGAGTATCGTTGTTTTTTGAACTTTTAGGACGAAACATAAGCAAATTATTGCTTTCCAATATACTTTATTTTTGGTAAGTTTACCGATTTCGGTACTTTATTTAATGATTGTATCATATTTCTTGAGCATTGCACTGCCGGATGCAGTGGGAACCGAGGCGTTACCTCAAATAGCTGTTATTATAACATTGCTAATTGTAATTTTGTGGGGTACGGGACCTATTTCATGCGGATATACATACATATTGCGAAACGCTGCAAGAGAGGAACATACTTTTTTAGTTTCTGATTTTTTTGGAAAGAGCAAGGAAAGTTTTTCCATGGATTGGTCTTTTTAATTGTGGATATAGTTGTACTGATATGTTCATTAGTTGCAATCTGGTTTTACTGGGAATTGTCAAAAACAATGGGTGGAATATATACGGTGCTTCTTCTTGCCGTGGTTATGGTGATTTTCGTGTATACACTTATGCATTTCTATATGTATGAGCTTGCCGTAACATTTACAGATGGTGTTTTGAAGACATATAAAAACTCTCTGCTTATGGTTTTTGCCACGCTGCCAATGTGTATTTTGATAGGACTCATAATTGTTTTTGTATCAACAATGTTCCTGAGGTATTTAACGTCGATTGGCGTGATGATAGTAGCATTTCTATGTTGGATAAGCCTGATGCGGTTCATTGCTGATTTTTATACCGCAAGATTTATTAAAAAGAACATTTTGCCGAGGTTTGAGGAGCAAACAGATAGCAACTAATTTGCCGTAGGAAGAGAAAAGAATGGTGAAATGTAATATTGGAACGGTAAGCATGGTGGAGTGAGAGAACGGCCAATCAATTAATGGTTAGTTTCCTACTCAATTTTAATTAAAAACCTTTTAAGTTTTGCCAATATGCATTTTTGTATTCGCTAGGAGTCATCTCTGTAAGTGCCTTAAAAGCTCTGTCATGTTCCGATATGGCTTTTTCAAATTTTTTATCAATCCTGTTACGGTAATTTCGGTCTCTTTGTTCCGAATGATGTC
>CAJOPP010000255.1 GCA_905236365.1 uncultured Lachnospiraceae bacterium | reverse complement strand
CGAAGTGCCTTCCCCCTATGACTGATCTCATTCTTTTCTTCCGGCGATAACTCCGCCGTTGTCTTTCCATACTCCGGTACAAAGAAAATCGGATCATATCCAAACCCGTTTTCTCCTTTTTCTTCGTAGCCAATGATTCCCTCTATGGTGCCACGTTTTGTAATGACTCTGCCATCCGGAAATGCGGCAGCGATGGCACATACGAATCGGGCGGTTCTTTTCTCCTCCGGCACTCCTTCCAGATTGTCAATAATTTTCTGGTTCTTTACCCTGTAAGAAGTGTCCTCACCCATCCAACGTGCGGAATAAATGCCCGGCATCTTATCCATATAATCTACTTCCAGACCGGAATCATCTGCTAAAACAAGACAGTTTGCAATCTTACTGATTGTAGTGGCTTTAATCACTGCATTTTCCTCAAAGGTCATTCCGTTCTCCACAATATCTGCTTTAATCCCGGCTTCCTTTAAAGAAAGAATCTCATAATCCAAATCTCCGAGAATCATTCGGATTTCTTTCATTTTACTCTCATTCCCTGTTGCAAATATCAATTTTTCCATCGTATCTTCCTTTCTTTTTTACAGCATATCTATCTTTCTCCGGTTATTCTATAACTACTCAATACCATCACAACATCAGCTTTTGGGTTCCTCCAAGTTACGCAGTATCGGCTCTGCATTCCGCTTCGGCGGCTTTGGCCCCATATACTGATAAAAATATGATTTGATCATTCCATTATAAATCTTGCGGTTCTTTGTAGCCTTCTTGCCAATGTACTTTTCAGCTTCTTCATACGAAGTAATAATATATTTGGACCAGGTATCCAGCTTATCGAAACTCTTGCCAATATCCCGGTATAGCTTCGGCAGATCTGCCTTCTCCTCCAGACGCTCTCCGTATGGTGGATTGGTAATGATAAATCCATATTTCTTCGGGCTGGACAGCTCCCGCATATCCCGCTGCTGAAAATGAATATGTTCTTCCACACCCGCTTCTCTCGCATTTTGCATCGCACATTTGATAATCCCAGCATCCAGATCATACCCCTGAATATTCATCTTCACATCCCGAATAATCCGGTCTTCCGCTTCTGTCACTGCATCATACCATACTTTCCTGGGCGCAATGTTCTTCCAATTCTCTGCAGTAAACTCTCTGTTCATTCCCGGTGCGATATTCGCTCCGATCATTGCTGCCTCAATCGGAAATGTTCCACTTCCGCAAAACGGATCCACCAATATGCGGTCATTCTTCCATGGTGTCAGAAGTATCAATGCTGCCGCCAGAGTTTCGGAAATCGGTGCCTTTCCCACCAACTGCCGGTATCCACGTTTATGTAACGAAGTTCCGGATGCGTCTAATGCAATGGTAACAACGTCTTTTAAAATAAATACCCGGATTGGATACTCCGCACCGTTTTCCTCAAACCAGCTGACATGATACTTTTCTTTTAACTTGTCCACAATCGCTTTCTTCACAATTGACTGAATATCCGATCCGCTGAATAATCTGGATTTATTGGTTGTCGCTTTTGTTACCCAGAACTTTGCGTCCTTGGGAAGATACGCTTCCCAGGATAGCGCTTTCGTACCTTCAAATAATTCATCAAACGTTTCCGCCCTAAAGCTTCCCACTTTTATCATAATTCTTTCAGCCGTCCGGATAAAAATGTTTGCTTTGGCAAGCGCTGCCTGGTCCCCTTTAAAGGTGATTCGTCCGTCCTCCACTGAAATAATCTCATATCCCAAATCTGTAATTTCCCTCTTTAACACTGCCTCTAACCCAAAATGGCATGGTGCGATCAATTCTAACTCCTGCATGTACTTCTCCTTATATCTGGCAATTTGTATCTGTTTCTACTTACTTTTCTTATAAACTGAGCACGACTATTCTATAACTATAACAGATTTTTTCATTTAGTTAAAGAAGCTTTGTAATTTTTTAATCCTCCAATGCAATTGATCACTCTGTAGCCCATATTGGAGAGAATCCGTGCAGCCTGGATACTGCTGCCCCCCGTATCACAATAGACGATCAATACCCTGCTCTTCGGAAAATTCACCTGCCCCCGTTCGATTCGGTCTAATGGAAGATTGATTGCCATCGGAATATGACCATTTTGAAATCGACCCGCATCTCTCACGTCGATGATAATGGCATCATTCGATAGTGCTGCTCCTACAATTTGTCGAATGCTGATATTTTCAAACGCCATAAAATATCCCACAACTTTCCTTACTTATTATTAACTTATGCACATAAGAAAAGAGCGTGCTAAATTTTGCAAAATTCAGTACGCTCTTTTTCATAATCTGTGCCCCGCCAAATATGCTTTAACAGGTTACTATTCTCAGTTGTCTTATCCGAACGCAGGAGCAGCTGTAAAGCTTTATCCTTTTTTGATTTGTACCTTAGAAGAAATCCCTTTCTTTTTGAGGAGCTTCTTATAATTATTTAACTTATTCTTCGGTACTTTGATCACTGCCTTCTTCGCAATTCCTTTAAATGCCTTACTGCCCACATTCTTTGCTGTGAGTTTATCACTCTTGATCACGATGTTTTTTAACTTCTTACAACCGTAAAATGCCTTTACGCCAATTGTTGTTACTTTTGCCGGAATCGTAACCTTAGTAAGTTTGCTACAGCCTGAAAAAGCTTCTTTTTCAATCAGGATGACACTGTTTGGAATGGTAATCTTAGTAAGTTTTGTACAGCCTGAAAAAGCTTTTTCTCCAATTACAGTTACCGTATTTGCTACCATTACCTTGGAGAGTGCTGTGCATTTTGAAAACGCTTCCTTGCCAATTCCTGTAACTGTATAGGTTTCCGATTCAATGATAACCTGCTTCGGAATCGTAACACTTGTAATTTTCTTCCGATTAATAGAATCCACAAAGCCCGTAATAGTTACCGTCCTGCTCTCTTCAGATACGGATGTGATTTCGTAGACATAATCACCAACGGCATGTACCTTTCCTACCTTCTCTTCACTCATCTGCACTTCAGAATATGTTGACGGTCCGACAACATCTGTATTGGTATCGGTTGATAATTGATTAGTAGTTCCAGCATTCTTCTCCTTTTCTGCTGCTACAGACTGAACAATATTAGCACCTGTGGTTCCGCTATCAAAATTTGCAGCCCCCATTTTTTCTTCCGGATCCTGTAATCCACTCACTGACATATTTCCATTATCAGTTCCTGCAGCATAAACCATATCTGATCCAAATTTATTCTCCATTGCAGTTCCATCACCCGAAACAATACTGCTTCTATCTACATCTGTTTTTATCTCTTCTGATACCTTGCTATCCTCTGTATCTGTCGAAATTACCTGCTCATCAAATTCCTCATTCTCCACCTGTGAATCAGTTTCTTTTCCGGTTTCACTGCCGCTTGAAGTTGTGTTGCCTCTTTCCTCTCCTTGTTGAATGATTTCACCACTGATTGGAGGAGCATTATTTTCCTCTTTTTCTATCTGCTGACCATTTTCTTTCGATTCATTGTCGGATACGGTTTGCGTATCTGTTTTATTCTCGCCCTTTGAATCAGTCTGTGACTGTTCACTGTCGGATACGGTTTTCGTATCTGTTTTATTCTCGCCCTTTGAATCGGTCTGTGACTGTT
>CAJOPP010000254.1 GCA_905236365.1 uncultured Lachnospiraceae bacterium | reverse complement strand
GACGACAGAGAGTATTCACTAAGTCTGGCAGCTGCTTTTCTTAATGAGATAAGAAGGAGAACATGATGGGTAGACAGAAAAAAAAAGGCAGAAAAAAAAGAATGAAATTGGTTTGGATGAGCCTCTTGATATTGGTGATTCTTGGTGTCATTGGAGGAATTTTGATAAAAACGGTATTTTATGAGAATATTGAGAATCGTATGATGTCGAACGCAGAAGCCAATCGTCTGATTAGTTATCTGGCAATCAGTGATTATGAATATACAGATCGGTTGGGGTCATCTTTTACGGTAAAATCTGCAAAAAAATTGTTGGAGGCAGCCAATGTATCCATAGACAAAGTAGATATTAAGTTAGAACATGTTCCAGGGTGGATTCCGATCACACGAAAACAGTTTGGTATTCTCTATGATGCGATGATTCAGGAATTAGAACTGGATCGATTATTTAGTGTCAGCCTTTACATATATGATATAGACAGCACTCGTGATAAGGAAATTGACGGTATCATTTATGAAGTGATCAGTACCAGTGGTGGAGAATATTATATGGAAAAAGATTACGGACTGGATCATAGTTATGTCGGTAAAGTGGCGGAATTCTATGTATCTAACAATGAGATTATTCTTTGTCTGGGAGAAAGTAAAGAGGAGATTACAATCAAGAACGCATATGCTGCAAAAGTGATAGAAGAGGAGGGAAATAAGTTTCTTCTGTCATACGTGAATGGAGGGATGCAAAAGCTTCCGTTATCCCGTAAAACAGATGTGGTCGAGAATATAGATCCTTGTCTTTGTGACATTATTCTTTCTAATGCCGGGGTAAAACATATTGAAGATTATACATCGGATCTGTTGTCGGCAAGAATTACTTCTTGCACAGATGGTGTAGTGATGGTAGAAGGATATGAGGAACCATTTTACCTCTCGGATGCCTTTAATGTTTATAAGACCAATGGAACATTTAAGGCAATGCAGTCGGCAGGAACTTTAATCGGATATGATCAGGTTGCAATCTTATTGAGAGATGGTATATTAGAAGCTGCCCTGATTACGGAAGATATTTATACTAAAAATATCAGAGTGTTGATTAGTAACAGTGATTATAGCTCCTATTATCACAATGGAGTTACAATAACGTCAGACACTGATTTTACTGTTGCTTATGGAGAAAATGTTAAGGAATATGCAGCAGGTGATAAAGTAGAATTCCAGACAGGAAGTGAGGAATTACAAAACGGGAGCACCAGAATTACTTCGAAGGAGGAAGAGGGAAGGATAACAATTGTTACCGTCAACCGGCAGAGTGGGTGTCCGGCTTATCGGGGAACCTTGGAACTTTCCAAGAATGATAATGGAATTTTGATTGTGAATGAATTACCGGTTGAGCAATATCTGTATGGTGTTGTTCCAAGTGAAATGCCGGTTTCTTATGAAGAAGAAGCTTTAAAGGCACAGGCAATCTGTGCAAGGGCTTATGCATATCGTCAAATGGAAAATAACAGCTTTGCCCAATATGGTGCCCATCTTGATGATAGTATTTCCAGTCAGGTATATAATAATGTAAGTGAAGATGAGAGAGCCATTTTTGCTGTGGATGATACCTATGGTGTTGTTCCGTGTTATGATAATAATGTAATAGATGCGTTTTTCTTTTCAACATCTTGTGGTTCTACCAGTAACAACAGTGTTGTGTGGGGAGGCATTCAGGAACCATACTTGTTGGATACAATGGAAACGGAGCTAAATGACATTGCAAACTTGAGTGATGAAGGAAGCTTTCGAAATTTTATTGATGGAAAGCTTGGTACAGGATTTATTGAGGAAAAGGAGCCTTTCTTCCGTTGGAGTGTAGATTTTACAAAGGAAGAGTTACAGGATACTATTCAAAATCATTTATATGAAAGAATTGAAGCAATGTCAGAAAATATTCTTGCACGGAATTCAAAAGGAGAATATGAGAAAAAATCTATCAGTCGAATAGGCGATTTGGTTGATATTCAAGTCACGAAACGTGGGGATAGTGGAATTATTGAAGAAATGGTTATTACGGGAACAGAAGAGACAATTTTGGTAAAAGGACAGACGAATGCCAGATCACTTCTGAGCCCGGAAAAGGTAACAATTCACAAACAGGATGGAGGAACACTGAAAGACTGGAAAACACTTCCGAGTGCGTATTTTTACATAGATATCAAGGATGATGGTTATTCTATACGCGGTGGCGGTTTTGGACATGGAGTAGGTATGAGCCAGAATGGAGCAAATGATATGGCCAAACTTGGATACACAGCCGGTGATATCATTGCACATTATTATACTGCTGTCGAGCTGAAAGATATGTATGAGTTATTGGGAAGATAATTCTTCCTTTGATACTAAGGGGAAGGAACCTGATTGAAATAAAGGTGCTGGGAAAAATGAAAAACAATCAAAATTATGAAAAAATAAACATAGGATGGATTGACAAAATAAAGAAGTTTATTTATAAAATTAATGAGCCATATCCGGCGGTATATGCTGCTCAGTCTGCATTTTTTTTACTTTTGGCATTTGTGCCATTGGCTTCTTTAGTACTTGCTGTAACGACTTATCTTCCATTTACGCAAGCAGATGTTCTTAATCTATTAATGCGAGTGATTCCTAAGGATTTAACTTCGTATATTAGCGATATTATCAATGATCTGTACGCAAGAGCTGGTAAAACAGCTATTTCCGTATCAACGATCACGATGCTTTGGTCTGCCTCAAAGGGAATTTTATCCTTGCAGAATGGGTTTGACAATATGTATAAAATCAATCGGGGATATGGGTATATCATAGCCAGAGTAATTGCGATCATATATACGATAATATTTATTGTCTTATTTGCGATAATCATGTCAGGATATGTGTTTGTAAGTCATTACTATAAGCTTTATATTCGTGCAGTATTTACAGTTGATTCTTCATGGGAAAATATATTTTTATTCGTACGATATGTGCTGGGATGGATTTTATTCTATGCATTTATTTTATTGATGTTTGTAGCTTTGTCGGGTGGGTTTGTCCTTTCGGATGACAAAAAAGAAAAACTGACTTTGAGAGAAAGAGTAAAATATTCAATGCCGGGTGCCGCATTTTCATCTATTGCCTGGCTGGTTATTTCCAGACTGGTTATCCTTTATGTTGATTATTTTCCTAATCTCTCTGTAATGTATGGCTCGCTTGCAGGAATAGTGATTATAATGTTATGGTTGTATTTTTGTATGTATTCGCTTTTTATAGGTGCAGTAATTAATTATGTATCACAAACGGAATTGAAAAAAGACAAGTTTATACAAGCCCCAAAATATAAATGTGAGGCAAATGAAAAAAGTGTCTGAAAAAGATAGACTTGACACAAGTAAAAAAAATGGTACAATAAATGAAGAAAAAGACGATGATGGTGCAAAAGAATAATATGTTCTTTCAGAGAGGGGAGGTCGACGTCTGAAAGCTTCCTCAAGTTCACATATTATTTAAATTTCACACCGGAGTTTTGGAATTGAAGGTTCTGTGTTATAGAATGGTAGGTTCTGACGGTTCATGGACGTTATTACATGATAAGAGTCAAAGCAGATGTTGTGCTTTGAAAATTGGGTGGTACCGCGACTGAAATGCTCGTCCCTTTGTGGACGGGTTTTTTTTATGCAAATTCCTATTTGTGGGGGTGGCCACG
>CAJOPP010000253.1 GCA_905236365.1 uncultured Lachnospiraceae bacterium | reverse complement strand
TTCGACGCGCTTTGCCATGACATCACTGCGGGCCTGCCCGCCGAGATTGCCGCACGGAAAAAACAGTACGCCTATTATCGCGATAAATTGTTGACGTTCAAGGAGAAAACGGCGTAAAATCTTAATGTGAAGTGATTTTCATACAATTCGTTCGTTTTTACATTCGAGGACAATATTTCTCATGAAGAAGTTAGGGTGTATGGAGAATGGGCTTTTTCTCCGTAAAGAACTCAATATAAGGTGTTGCAACAAACTATTTTAAGAAAGGAATTTTGATATGTTATCATCATTTTCTATTCAGGGGTATCGAAAATTCAAGGAGTTTCAAATTGATGATCTCAGCCGTATTAATTTTTTTGTCGGCAAAAATAACATGGGAAAGACAACGATTTTAGAATCTGTTTACGGATGGGCGTGCGGGTTTAATCTAAATCCTTTTTTTAATTATTCAATTCCGCGTGGATATGGCATTAACCGAACGAATTCATACTATTTAGCGGACATAATTCTTACTGCTATGAATGAGCAAGAAAAAATTCCTTTCCAGTTTTCTTTTGCAGGTATATACGACGGAGAGGATATAAAATTTACGCATACAGTTAAGCCGGGAGAACTTTTCAAAAATTTTAATAGAACGTTATCAATCTCATTGGACAATAATAATGAATTTGTTGCAAAGGAACGCAAAGAAGACATGCAACCTCCTAATCCCTTGCTGCTTCCGATGAATACCGTAACGATAGCAGAATGGGAAATTCAAAAAAATGATCATTCAGAAAACATTGCAACATTTCGTATTGTTTTGCCTAATTTGTTTTTGCCTATGCAGAAACCACAAATTTTAGCACATTATATCGATATTCTGTCTCATCGCGATATAACTCGCAATGTGCAAATATATTCTGCATTGAAAAAAGAAAAATTATTGGAAGTTTTTGTAGAGGAGTTGCAGAGCGTATTTCCTGAAGTGAAAGGGATTGATATGATTCCATATCCGGACGGAAGCCAGTCTCCCATAAGCATTCAACGAATGAATGGACAGTATCTTCCGATTGATTCTTTTGGAGATGGCATGCGTCATTGGTATCATTTGATAGGCTCTTTGCTTATGTGCCATGACGGCATTGCCTGTGTCGATGAAATCGATGTAACACAGCATCCGGCCGCACAGCAAGAATTGTGTCATAGCCTTATAAAATACGCACGGAAATTTAATGTGCAACTGTTTATTACGACGCACAATTTGGAATTTATGGATCGATTGCTTGCCGCATGGAATACAGATGATTTGAAATCAGAAGATGATATTCGGATTATTACCGCGAAAGAATATGATAATCAGGTGAAAACTCGTAATTTATCCGCAGAAAAAGCACTTTATGCGCGTGAGAATTACCAAATGGAGTTGAGATAAATGTATGAGCTTATTTTATGCGAAGGAAAAACAGATGCGATTGCGCTTAGTTATTATGTAATACATGAAGCACAGTATCAGTTCCTGCGCAAGAACAAACAGCCCGTACCGACTTTAAGTAATATAAATGAAAATTTGTTGTGGTATCAAAACAACAGCGACATAAACTTGGCAATCTGTTCGATTGAAGGAAATGATTTCACGGCGGCGATAGAAAAGGTAATGCAATATAACAAAGATAATTCTGTAGAAGATTCTTTTAAACGTATTGTTACAGTAATGGACCATGACGATGATAAAATTCAAGAAAAGATTGAACAAATAGGCCGTATCTGCAACTCTGCATCTGACGCATCAATTCCAATGCTTGCAGGGAAGTGGTATCCATATACTTATGAAAACAGTTTTAACTACACCGTAAATTTTGAAATTGCTTGTATCTTACAACCAGATAAGGAATATGGTGCCTTGGAAACTTTCGTTTTACAGATGCTTACAAATGGTGATGCTGAAAAAGAATCGGTGGCAAAACAATCAAAGCATTTTGTACAAAATTTTTCTTCTGCAACATATTTACAGCATCGGCGGGATAAAACGAAAGCAGAGCTTTCTGTTGCTATATCCGTAATGTGGCCGGACAGAACCTTTGAAACCATTAATGAGTTTTTGGAAAAAATCGAATGGGGAAAGTTTGAAGGATTTCATCAACAGTTTGCCTTGTTAAACCGATTGGGCACAATAATAACATAACCTATTTCTTGGTGAAGGGATTGGGGTA
>CAJOPP010000252.1 GCA_905236365.1 uncultured Lachnospiraceae bacterium | reverse complement strand
GGTGATTGTAAAGAACCGTTGGTTCGGCGTGTGAATCATAATAAAAACGGGGATAAGGTTTATTTTATCTGTTCTGCAAATAACAGAGGAAAAGGATGTTTTAAGCACAGTATAGAGGAAAATGAATTGAAGCATATTGTGCTTAAAGCATTAAACCAGCAATTAGCCTTATATCTGGATCAATCAAAAGTGTTGCAGCGTTTGGAACAGCTGGAGGTCAGCCTTGATGAAGTTGCGGCATATGATAAGGAGTCAGAGAGACTTAGGAAAGAACAGGATAAATATGCAGCACTTCGCTTAGGGTTATATGAAGATTTCAAGCAGGGAATTCTTACAAAAGAGGAATTTCAAAAATTTAAGGAAATATATGCGGAACAATCGGCAAAAACAGAGGAACTGATAAAGCAGCAGGAACAGACAATAAAGGATTTATTTAAGGCTGGAGTACTTGCCGGGGCAAAGCTGGAGCGGATGAAATCGGCGCTTACCATAACGGAGTTGAACAGGGATGTACTGATCACATTTGTTCGCCGCATATTTTTATATGATGATAAACGAATTTATGTTGAACTGAACTGCAAAGATATGTTATCAAATTATGTTATTTGAAAAGGAGGTATCCGGATATGGCAAGGACGGCGAGAAACAGAACGGAAACTTCACCCGTAGAGCAGAGAAGGTTTCATGTAGGAATATATGCAAGGCTTTCTGTTGAAGGAGATGAGAGAAAAAATGAATCTATCGATACACAGATTGAAATTGCAAAACAGTTTATAAACGGTCATCCGGAGATGATATTGTATGATGTTTACACGGATTTAGGAGCTACCGGAACCCATTTTGAACGGGAGGGATTTCAGCGGATGTTGCAGGATATACGAAGTAGAAACATTGATTGTGTGATTGTAAAAGATCTGTCACGATTTGGAAGAAATTGTGTAGAGACCGGTAATTACATTCAAAAGATATTTCCGTTTATGAATGTCCGGTTCATTGCAGTTACCGATGGGATTGATACGTTTGATCCGGCTTTTAGAAAGGACGAATTGACTGTAAACTTAAAAAACCTTGTGAACGAACTTTATGCAAAGGATATTGCACAGAAGGTCAGGGCGAGTAAACAGGCACATTGGGTAAATGGAAGTTACACGGGTGGAGTTGCACCGTATGGATACAAGTATAAGTGGGAAGGAGAAAAGAAAATCCTGGTGGCAGATCCGGTAACTGCCGGAATCGTGAAGGATATTTATAAGATGTTTCTGGATGGGATGAATATGAAGCAAATTACCCGGGAACTTTACGAGAGAAAGATACATACGCCTTCTTCTATGCATTCCAGTGGTCATGTTTATCAGCAGGACGGAGAACCATTGAAAGAGTGGGCGATTGGTGCGGTAAAGATGGTGTTGACCAATCCCCACTATATCGGATGTATGATTCAGCCAGCAACATGTGGGAAAAAAGATCAATTTCGTGACCGACAGGATGTTGATTTCGGGGACGTTGACATTCATATGAATACCCATGAAGCAATCATTTCAGAAGAAGATTTCTATAAGGTTGCTAAAAAGTTTGAAACGTCAGAGGTTCATGGTAACAAGAAGCGTTTTCAAAAAATCGTTCCGATTGATGAGGATATATACAGGGATGTATTGTTTTGTGGTGATTGCGGTAAAAAGATGGAACGAATTTCCAATATAAAAACGTCAGGTTCCGGTGAACGGATTCGCTGGTATGGGTATTGCTGCACAAATTCGGGAAAAACGGACAAGAAATGTCCGGATAAAGGAATTGCAAAGAAAAAGTTAGATGAACTGGTGCTGAACGCATTAGAGCAGCAGTTCAAATTGTCTGATGTGCGTTCGAAAACGGTGACTATGCAATGTAAAAAAGCAATGGGACAACAGATTGCCGGTCTGGAAAAAGAAAGAGCAAAGATAGAAGCTGCATTAGTGAGAACAAATATGAAGGAAAGTGAGTTGTATATGCGATACCGAATGGAAAATCTGTCGTTATGCGAGTATCAGAAGCAAAAGGAGCAGTTGGAACATACCGGAAGTTCAAATGAGAAGCAATTGGCGACCTATGATCTGGAAATTTGCAGTTTGACAGAAAAAATGGAAGATCAATGTAAATTTTTACGAGACTTGTTGAAATGTAAAAAGAAAAATATTCATTTGACAAGGGCTGTGATCGCGGAATTGATCAAAAGGATAGAAGTGTATGCGGATCACAAGGTTCTGATTCAGTTTACATTTCGTATAAATGAACTGTTAGAAAAGGAGATGGAGATTTGTGAAGAAACAAGGAATTTATGAGGAAGACAAGAGATATAAAATCATGGAAAAAGGATAATATTTTTTTGTAAATATCATTTTTATTTATAGTTTAAAATAAATTTTATATATTTTCCTATTTAACCAATATACATTATAATCAATCTCGTTGATGAGAAAGAATCTCATGACGTTGTGTCACCTGTTTGATGGCACATACTAAAAGATATTGGGAGGAGAATAAAAGGAAGGAGGCATTTATGGGATTTCACACAGCAACATTATGTCTGCACAGTGAAGAGGAAACAGTGAACTGTGACCATTCCGGGGCAGTTAGTTTTCCCATCTATCAGACAGCAACATTTTCACATAGAAATCTAGGTGAAAATACAGGATATGATTACAGCAGAATACAAAATCCGACAAGAGAAAAATTAGAAAATGTTGTGGCATCTCTGGAAAAAGGATGTGAAGCCATTGCGTTTTCAAGTGGAACGACAGCGATTGGAGCATTGATTGAATTGTTTCATGCCGGGGATGAGGTATTGACCTATTTTGATTTGTATGGAGGAACGATACGAATGTTTGATACCTTTGGAAAAAATCATGGTGTCAAATTCCGTTATGTCGATTTCATTCATGAGGATATAGAAACATATATCGGAGAACAGACAAAAGCAATTTTTATTGAAACTCCGACAAATCCTATGATGCATATTCTTGATATAAGAGGATTACATACAATTGCAAAAAAACACCGTCTGCTATTGATTGTAGATAATACGTTTTTATCACCGTATTTTCAAAATCCATTGGAACTTGGAGCAGACATTGTGATACATAGCGGAACAAAATATTTATGTGGACACAATGATGCAATTGCCGGATTTTTGATCGTGAAAGAAGAAGAACTGGCAGGAAGGTTAAGGCGGATATACCAGATTGCGGGGACGGCACTTGCACCGTTTGACAGCTGGTTAATACTTAGAGGAATCAAAACACTTCCGCTCCGGATGGAGCAGGCACAGAAGAATGCCTTTGCAATCGTAGACTGGTTAAAAGAAAATCCGGAAGTGAAGCAGGTATATTATCCTGGAATAGAGGATAGCGATGGATATGAGATCAGTCTTGCCCAGTCGAGTGGTTTCGGAGGAATGGTTTCCTTTGAATTGCGGACAAAAGAGGCAGCAGTGACAGTATTGGAACATCTGAAATTAATCCTTTTTGCAGAAAGTCTTGGCGGAGTTGACAGTCTGATGACCTATCCGATTACTCAGACACATGCGGAAGTGCCAAAAGAATTGTTGGATCAAAATGGTATAAATGATCGGCTGTTGAGAATGTCAGTTGGCATAGAGAATATTGAGGATCTGATTGCAGATTTGGAACAGGCATTTTCTTATATTAAAGGATAAATGAAATATAACTGTTCTGGCAGCATTTTGCATATGAAATATGTCAGCATAGCTGACGCAAATCCCGCGCCAAGACTCGCGAGCGAGTCTTGAATATACGATACGACAGGTATACCGGAATGTGCGTGAGCACCATGCCTGTCACGTATCAATAGACACAATGAAAGAAGTATTCTGGTATATCACGTTTCTGATATAGATTTTAAAGTTTTTAAAAATAAGAATCAGGAGGAGATTTAAAGTGGCTTTTAATTTGGAATCAACGGATATTGGACCGAGAGAAGGAAGATTAGGTTCTATCACCGGTTACATGGGAAATTTGGAAGACCTGGCAAGTCAGGGAAAATGTGGCACTTTGCAAGGTTGTACACGATGTTTTTCACAGGCAAGCAGTTGCTTGTCGGGGTGTTCGCTGGCAATGCTTGGGCAGATGAGTGATGTGGCAATCATCCATCATGGTCCGGCAGGTTGTTCTGCATCTGCATCGAGTCAGGCAACAAAGCTGGTGGCAGAACAACTTGGAATAAAAAATACATCCGTATATATAGGAACGGATTTAAATGAGAGAGATACCATTTTTGGAGCAATGGATAGTCTGCGTGATATTGTGCTGGAAGTATATCGAAGATATCGTCCAAACGCAATTTTTGTGGGAAATTCATGTGCAACCGGAATCATTGGAGAGGATATTGACAGTTTGGTCGAGGAACTGAAGGACGAAATTGACGTACCGATTATAGCAGTTCACTGTGAGGGATTTAAGTCAAGAATATGGGCGACCGGATTTGATATTGCCGATCATGCCGTTTTGAGGGGACTTGTGGAGCCGCCGAAAGAGAAGCGGAATACCATTAACTTTAAAAACTTTTTTGAAAGTGCAAGAGATGAGATTACTGAACTTTTTGCACGCTTTGATTTGAAACCGGTATTTTTATGGACGAATACCACTGTGGAAGAGGTGAAACATCTGTCGGAGGCAGTGGCAACGACAAGTATTTGTGGAACACTTGGTAATTATCTTGGAAATGGTCTGGAGGAATTGTATGGAGTTCCTTATATCAGAACGATCAATCCGCTCGGAATTGCCGGTTATGAGACATGGTTAAGGGAAATAGGAGATGTTGCCGGTAAAAGAGATCAGGTGGAGAAATATATTGACGAACAGCGTGCAATTTATATTCCTCAGATTGAAGAAGTGAAGAAGGAACTGACCGGATTAAAGGCAGTTTTAGGTATGGGACCAGGTTATACCTTTGAAGTAACACGTGTTCTGAACGAGTTGGGAATCGAAGTGGTTTGGGCATTGGCATGGCATTATGATAAAAAATATGAGAATGGAGATACTCCGCCATCCATGGAATATTTACTTGAAAATGATATCAATTTTGAAGTCAGTATTTCAGACCAGCAGAATTATGAGGTCATGAATATTTTGAACAGATATAAACCGGATCTGTATCTTTCACGTCATCCGGGCTCTACTGTCTGGGCCACCAAGCAGGGAACTGCCGCATATTTTGTTGCAGATGAGTATGAAATATTTGGATATAAACATACTTTGGAATTTGCTAAAGGCCTGGTGGACACAATTCGTAATCGAAGCTTTGAAGATAATATGGCAAAGCATTCCAAACTGCCTTACACCGATTGGTGGTATGAGCAGAATATTGATAAATTTTTTGAACAGGCAAAGTAAGTATATTCAGTATAGTAAAAAGTGAGGCATGATATGGCAAAGATATTAGACAAACCAAGATATAAATGTGCATTAAGTGCAATGCAAAGTGTGCAGGGAATGAATCGAATCATTCCGGTGTTACATTCTGGTCCGGGATGTGCTGAAAAATTATCAAATGATATAGGAAATTCGGGTTATTTTTCTCCAAACATTTATCCCTGTACCGGAATTAATGAGCGGGATGTTGTATTTGGCGGAGTAAAGAAACTGGATACAACGATAGATAATGCGTTAAAGGTAATTGACGCAGATATGTATATTGTGTTGACCGGATGTATTCCGGAGATCATAGGAGATGATACGGGTGAGGTAGTGGATCGTTTTCAGGATAGTGAAAAACCGGTTATTTATGCACCGACAGCCGGATTCAGGGGGAATAATTATCGTGGACACGAGCAGGTGATCGATGCAATTGTGGATCAATATTTAAAACCATCAGATCAGAAAGTGAAGGGGTTGGTGAATATATGGGCTGATATTCCATTGCAGGATCCGTTCTGGATTGGGAATATTGCAGAGATTAAGAGACTCTTACAATCCATAGGGTTAGAAGCCAATTCAATCTTTGGTTATGGAAGCGGGATAGAAGCGATTGATAAAGTTCCGCAGGCAGAATTTAATCTTTTGATCTCACCCTGGGTTGGTCTGGAATCTATGAAGAATATGGAGAAAAAACTGGGTATTCCATACCTGCATTATCCGGTTTTGCCGATTGGTGCGACAGAAACGAGCAAGTTTTTACGGACGGTAGCATCGTTTGCAAAACTTCCGAAGAAGAAAGTGGAAGATGTGATCGAAGAGAGAGAACGGTTTTTTTACCATGTAATTGAGCGGTTTGCGGATCTGTTTCTGGAATCCCGTGTCATGTCAAAACAATTCACCACGGTGGCAGATAGCTTATATAGCCTTGGAATTACAAAATTTCTGGTAAATGATATGGGGCTCTTTCCTGGTCCGCAGTTTGCGGTGGAAGATATTCCGGAAGAGTATCGTAAGCGGATTGAGGAGGAATATCATGATTTGAATTATGGTATTAAAGCGGATATCTCCTTTGAGACAGATGGATATAAGATTCACAATGCAATACGGGAACATGATTATCATGGCTATCCGTATATTTTAGGAGGTCATTACGAAAAGACTCTTGCAAAGGAATTAAAGGCACATAATCTGAATGTGTCATGGCCGGTAAACGAGCGTGTTATCATGAATGAATTTTATGTCGGATATGAGGGAGGACTTCATCTTCTGGAAGATATGTATTCGGTGGCCAGACAGAGATATAACTGATGGGTTGATAAGGAGGGATGGAAATGTCGTATAAAATAGCAGTTACCAGTTCCGATTTGGAACATATAGATGTTGCTTTTGGTGCAGCAGACAGATTTATCATATATGAGGTCGTCGATCATAAGCTCCAATATCTGTGTACGCGGGAGCTGGAGAAAGAGAAGACAAATGTGGTTGATTTTGATGTTGCGATTAAAAGAGTCAGTTCCAAAAATGCAAATAACTGCGGAGTAACATCCGGTTGTGGCTCCGGTGGCGGTTGTGGTTCCGGTGGTGGCTGTAATCCCTCCGGCTGTGGTGGTGATGGAAAGTTGGAAAAGGCGGTTGAATTGATCAGTGACTGTCGGTGTGTGTTGAGCAGGAAAATTGGTTTTCGGATTCAAAAGCAGTTGGAAAAAGCACAGATTGCATCTTTTGATGTCGATGGTTCCATCGCTGAAGCAGCCGAACGTATTATCCTGTATTTTGACAGAATCGACAATCATGTTTCTCTTAGAGGGTTTTCCAAATTAAAATAAAAATGGAGGTTTTTACATGGGAAAAATATATGAATCTATTTCAGAGCTGGTTGGAAGAACACCGCTCTTACATCTTCAACAATATGAAAAAAAATACGGTTTGAAAGCATCGATATATGCAAAACTTGAGTATTATAATCCGAATCAGAGTTCAAAAGACCGAATTGCAACTGCTATGATCAGTGATGCAGAAAAGAGGGGTAAGATCAAACCGGGGGACACCATTTTGGAAATGACAAGCGGTAATACCGGGATTGGCGTGGCAGCTGTTGCTGCATCGAAGGGATATAAGTCCAAAATCTACCTGGAAGATGACGTAAGTGAAGAGAGATTCCAATCCATTCGGGCATTTGGTGGAGAGACTTTAAGATTTGGAGAGGATCCTGTCATAGGTGAAGCTCTTCGGGAATCAGGGAATAACTTTGTATATGCAATTCAGAAATATAAAGATGAGGTTCTGTCAAAGACAAACGATGTCTATTTTCTGGATCAGGATCATAATGATGAGAACATGGGAATCCATGAACGGACGACCGGTCCGGAAATCTGGGAGGACACAGAAGGGGATATTGATATTCTGGTAGCCGGGATTGGAACCGGTGGAACTATTTCAGGTTCCGGTAAATATCTGAAGAAGAAAAAAGATGATATCCGTATTGTAGCTGTTCAGCCAGGGCTTAATTCAAGAAAGAATCTGGAACATCCGGATGTTGAGGGAATTACCGGTATACATGCATTGGATATTCTTCCGGAAGAAAGAGTTCCGCATTCTATGAATCTATCTATTGTAGATGAATTTATCAATGTAGAAACACAGGATGCTAAAATTGCAACCAGAGAAATTGCAAAAACAGATGGAATATTAGTTGGTTTATCTTCCGGTGCTGCTTTATATGCAGCCAGATTAGAGGCAGAGAAGCCTGAAAATGAAGGAAAGAAAATTGTAGTCGTTCTGCCGGACTCTGGACTTCGGTATTTATCTACGGATCTATTTGAGGATAGAGAGGAGGAGTAACGATGCTAGAAGTTAACCACGTAAAAAAGAGCTTTGGAAAGTTGAAGGTATTGAAAGATGTTTCATTAAAAGTAGATACCGGTGATGTTGTGGTTCTTTTAGGTCCAAGTGGATCAGGAAAGACGACGTTGCTTCGCTGTATCAATTTTCTGGAAAAAGCAGATGAAGGAAATATGGTGATTGATGATGAAACCATCAATCTTCATAGTGCAAAGAGAAAGGAAATAAAATCTGTACGGAAAAAAGTAGCTTTTGTGTTCCAGAATTATGGATTGTTTCAGAATAAGACGGCTTTACAAAATATTACGGAAGGATTGATCGTGGCACAGAAAGTTCCAAAAGAAGAAGCAATCAAAAGGGCAGAAGAAGTGCTGGAGTGGGTGGGACTTGCTGATAAGAGAGATCATTATCCGAGTCAGCTATCGGGCGGACAGCAGCAAAGAATTGGAATAGCAAGAGCAGTAGCATTGAATCCTGATGTAATTCTTTTTGATGAGCCGACTTCTGCATTGGATCCGGAATTGGTAGGAGATGTGTTGTCTCTGATAAAAAAAGTTGCAAAAAAAGGAATTACAATGATTGTCGTTACACATGAGATGACATTTGCTCAAGAGGTTGCCAATAAGGTAGTGTTCATGGATGGAGGCGTTATAGTAGAACAGGGAACGCCAAAGGAGATATTTGTACATCCGAAGGAGGAGCGCACAAAGAAATTTTTGGAACGGGTGCTGCCACAGGATATGTATTATATATAAATAAGAAAATGTTAGTTATATAAATTTCATAAGGAGAAATTATGCATACAGACAAAGAAAAAGCATATATTGCTGTTATATTATCGAATACCGTTTGGTCATATTCTGCAGTATCAGGAAAGTTTCTTCTTCAAAGTCTGACTCCATTACAGATCATACTTGTTCGGTTTGCAATCGGGGTAGTGGTTTTATCTCTTTTTTCCTTTAAGGAGAAGATTCCATTTCATGTGAAAGAAGAATTCTATTACGCTTTGACCGGTTTTTTCGGTATTTTTCTATACGTATGGCTGAATCATGTTGCACTTATCTACACAACAGCGACAAATGTAGGCGTATTATCAGCAATTACCCCGATCATAACGGGGTTGTTTGGATATATATTTTTAAAAGAAAAACAGCTTGATCGTTTCTTTTGGATTGGCAGCGTGATAGCGATGATCGGTGTAATGTTAATTTATCTGTCCGGGATGGAATTTAAGGTGAATATCATTGGTGATACCATTGTTCTGGTGAATGGAATCATATGGTCTGTATATGCTGTACTTTTGGGAAAGATTAACCAATTTGGATATTCGGTCATGGCAATCAACAGGAAAGTGAATATGTATGGATTTTTGTTTATTGCAATTGCTTATATTGTAACAAATGATTCCAGAGAATGGTCAGGACTCTTTGACAAAGGAATTATTCCGAATCTGTTAATATTGGGAATTGGTGCTTCTGCCCTGTGCTTTGCAGGTTGGAGTTATTCTGTTAAGATTTTGGGAGCTGGACGGACCAGTATATTTTCTTATTTTGGTGTAATACTGATTGTATTTTTATCCAGTATATTTCTGGGAGATCGCCTGGATGGCAAAATGATGGTGGCAATTTGCTTGATTTTGCTAGGCACGATATTTTCAGAACAGGGAAAAAATATTGTCAGTTATATAAATAAAAATAATGTAGAACTTTATAAAGGAGGAAAACAAAATGAACAGGAAAATTAAAAAATTTATTTCAATTATGATTGGAGCAACATTGATGGCAGGAGTATTAACGGGATGTGGAAATTCTGCAACTAAATCGAATGTTTCAGCAGAAAATTCAAAAAAAGTAATTAAGGTGGGTACAATTAATTGTTGGAAACCATATTGCTATGTTGATGAGGATGGCAATTTATCAGGTTTCGATATTGATGTTATAAATGCGGTAGCGGAAAAGCTTCCTCAATACGAAATTAATGTTGAGTCCAGTGATTTTGAGGCTATATTTACATCTTTAGGTGCAGGAAAGTTTGACCTTGTTACATGCGAATTCATGTATACTGATGAACGAGCTGAAAAATATTTATATTCAGATGTTTCGTATAATACGGATGGCGATTATCTGGTTGTATCTGCTGACAGTGATATTACAAGTATTGATCAGCTTCAGGATGTAACAGTTTGGGGTGGTTCTACAAACTGTGCGGAATATTTATACTGGACATCATATATTGCGGAACATCCGGAGCAGAATATTAAAGTAGAAAGTTCTTCACAGAGCAGTCAGGATGAGGCAATCGTACAGGCTATAAGCAATGGTACATACGCAGCTATATTAGATACACGTGCATTGGTAAAAACTGTAAATGATACTTATGGCGATGTTTATAAAATTGTAGGTGATTCGGTAAATGAAACGCCTCGTTATCATGTGTTTAACAAAGATAATAAAGCATTTCGCGACGAGTGGGATGCAGCCCTTAAGGAAGTTCTTGATGAGGGTACGATCGATGAGCTTAAGGTAAAGTGGTTTGGTGACGTAAAATAAAAGGCTCAAGGTAAAGAAAGAATTGAGGTGACTTTATATGGATAAATATTTTAGTTGGGAAAGACTATGGAAGGTTATCCCAAAACTAAATGAGTATCTTCCGGTTACAATCAAGATTGCTCTTATTGCAATTCTTTTAGGTACGGTATTGGGAATTTTTGTTGCGGCAATTCGTATATATAAAATACCGGTGCTTAGCCGGTTTTTTCATGGGTACACAACAGTGATGAGAGGGATTCCCTTTGTAGTATTGGTCTTTCTGGTTTATTTTTGCTTACCATTTTTAGCTGAAAAATTATTTGGTGTAGACATTAATAATTGGGAGAAAATGATTTTTGTTGAAATTGCTTATGCCTTAAATCAGTCAGCATTTGTGGGCGAGATTTTTAGAGGAGCATTTGAATCAGTTTCCAAGCTCCAGAGTGAAGCTGCATATTCTGTTGGAATGAATGAGATACAAACATTTTTCAGAATCATTTTACCACAGGCAGTAAAGGTGGCAATTCCTATGTATGGAATCAACGTGGTTTGGCTTTTTGAAGAGACGTCTGTAACTTATATGCTTGGAATGACTGACTTTCTCGGTAAAGCAAAAGAACTGGGTTCTGCAATAGGACATTCATTGGAGGCATATATATATGTTGCTTTTGTATATACAGTGATCAGTATTGCACTGAAAAGCTTTTTCAAACTCGTCGACAAAAAATATACATTTGGTTATTAGAGAGGAGAAGATAAATGGAGATAAGTTTTTCTGATTTTATAACTTGCCTGTTTTCCGGATTGAGTTATCTTCCGGTAACGATCAAAATGGCAGTTGTATCTATTATAATTGCAACAGTTCTTTCAATCTTTGTTGCAATTATACAATATTATAAGGTACCGGTCATTTCTCAGATATTGACCATTGTCGTTACTGTATATCAGGGAATTCCATTTATAGTAAGTATTCTGATATACCAGTTGCTTTTCCTTATATATTTTAATGATGTTGCAGCATTTTTTCATTCCAGTCTCACGGTAAACGATGTGAGCAGTATTTATATTGGATATTTTGCAATGACATTAGGAGCAATGACCGGATTGATTGAGTGTTTCAGAGGTGCATTAAAATCTGTTCCTAAGATCCAATTTGAAGCAGCTGCATCCGTAGGGATGACTACCTGGCAGGGACTTAGAAGAATTATTCTTCCGCAGATGTTTCCGGTAGCATTTCCTTCCTATATGAGCAATATTATCAGTATAATCAAGGGAATCCCACTATTGTCAGCTATCGGAATTTTAGAGGTAATGCAGGGGTCATTAATACCTTGTGCAGTTAATTACAGCTATATTGAAGGATATATAGCTGTAGCGGTTATTTATTTAGTTTTTATTGGCGTGTTAACCATAGTATTAGAAATAATAGAAAAAAAAGTATTTGTTCATCAGCAAACAGCAGGTTCTTTATGATATTTGATGAATGAAGGAGGTAAAAATGTCAACGATTATAGAACAACCAAGATATTCCTGTGCGTTATCGGCACAGCAGACCGTTTTAGCGATACCACGTGCCCATCCGATTCTCCATTCCGGTCCGGGATGTTCGGAGCAGAGTACTACGTTTCAAGTGACAGAAGGAGGATTGCAGGGAGAAGGCTATACGGGTGGACCACACATATCCTGTACAAATTCCTCACAGAAAGAGATTATTTTTGGAGGTGTTGAAAAACTTAAAGATACGATATCCGGTGCTCTGAAAATAATTGATTGTGACCTCTTTGTTGTTCTGACAGGATGTACGGCAGATATTGTGGGAGACGATACGGTGTCCGTTGCAATGGATTATGCAGAGGAAGGGTATCCGGTTGTTGGGGTAGAAACTGCCGGATTCAAAGGAAACAGCTATTACGGATACAGCGAAGTGGTAAAGGCAATTATTGAACAGTATGTTGGTGACGTGACGCCAAAAGTGAGAAAAGGGGTTGTCAATGTATTCTCCATTGTTCCTTATCAGAATCCGTTCTGGAAGGGAGACTTGCAGGAGATAAAGCGAATACTGGAGAAATTGGGCTTGGAAGTGAACATTCTGTTTGGTGTGGAATCAAAAGGTGTGAGTGAGTGGAAAGATATTCCAAATGCACAATTTAATCTGCTGTTATCTCCATGGGTTGGAAAAGATATTGTGGAATTATTACAGCAGAAATACGGAACTCCCTATTTACAATTGCCGTTTGTTCCGGTTGGAGCAGAGAGCACAAGTGCGTTTCTTCGACAGGTAGGTGAATTTGCCGGATTGGATAAAAATCATGTTGAAAATGTAATTGCTGATTTCGAGGAGGTGTATTATTCGTACTACAATACGTTATCGGGGTTTATAGAGACCTATCGGGAAGAATTTGCATGGGATTATTTTACCGTGGCAGACAGTAATTATGCATTGGGTGCGAGTGTATTTCTTACAAATGAATTGGGAATGTCACCAAAGGGAATTTATATTACGGATGATGCAAAGAAGAGTTATCAGGAGGAAATCATACAACAGTTCCTGAAACAAAATGAGATTTTTAAGGATAAAGTGATTTTTGAAAATGACGGTGGTTTGTTGCAGAGCGATATTCGCAGTAAGTTGGGTGAAAATCGGGAAGACCGGGAATTGATTCTTGGTAGTACATGGGAAAAATTTCTTGCAAGAGAGACAGAAAATTATTATACATCCTTAAGTGTTCCGTTAACACAGGATTATGTGATAAATACCTCGTATGCCGGTTATCGTGGAGGTCTTACCCTGATTAAAGAAATTACAAGAGATATATTTCGATAAGAGGAGGATGAGAGATGAGTACATATATAGAATCGGACGAGGTGGAAATTCGTGAGCGTCGATTAGGCTCTGTATTGACATACAGCGGAAGTCTGGATAATCTGTTGGAGAAATCAAAACAGCGTTCCTTATGTTCAAGTTGCAGTAAATATGAACAATGTGGAAGTTGTGGTCAGTCTTGTGCAACTACGATCGCAATCTGGGTACAGGATAGTGTTGTGATCAATCATTCTCCGATTGGATGCGGATTGACCAGTATTCAACATGCTGCTTCCGTAAGGGATAATGCAAAAGGCCAGAACCGCAGTGTGCAGCAGTTGGTCACGAATATAGAGGAAAAAGATACAATCTATGGAGCTACCCGGAAACTGGAAGCTGCAATTGATGAGGCAGTGGATCGTTTTCATCCGAGAGTAATTTTTGTAATGGCATCCTGTGTATCCGGTATCATAGGAGAAGATATGGAAAGTGTAGCATACGATAAGGAAGATGAATATGGAGTTCCAATCGTACCGGTATATTGTGAAGGATTTAAATCAAGAATGTGGTCTTCCGGATTTGATGCTACTTATCATGGAATCCTGAGAAAACTGGTGCATGAACCGGAAAAAAAACAGAAGGATCTCGTCAATATCTTTAATTTTATCGGTAAGGATCGATTGGCAGATCTGCTTGGAAAGATGGGACTGCGTACTAATTATGTGCTTCCGTTTGCTTCATTGGAAGGAATTCAGAATATGGCAGAAGCAGCCTGCAGTGTGCAGTTTTGCGATACATTATCTCCGTATATTACAACGGTTCTGGAAGAAAAATATGGAGTTCGCAAGGTAAAGACTGCACCGCCGTTTGGAATTAAATGGACGGATGATTGGTTGAAAGAAATAGGGGAATATACAGGTCGCGAGGAAGAAGCACTTCGTGTGATCGAGGAAGAACATCAGAGGATTTTGCCGGAGCTGGAAAAATACCGCAATATTTTAAGGGGAAAAAAGGTCTTTGTCATGACAGGCGATACCTTTGCATATCAGTTGGCAAATGCTGCACGGGATCTTGATATGGAAGTGGTGGGTATCACTTCCTTGCATCATGATCAGGTTCTGGATGGAGATACAGGATGTGGTGCATTGGAAAAATTCCGTGAGGATCATGGAAATTTAGCACAGGTAGATGTCTGTGCAAAGCAGCCATATCAGGTTATCAAGCGGATTCAGAATGCAAATCCGGATTTGGTTATCTGCCGGCATCCGGGTATTGCCAGTGTGAGTATACATCTTGGAATACCGGTTGTTCCGGAAGGAGACAAGGATTTTACGATAGGTTATGACGGTGTGATCAAACTAGGAAAAAGAATCGAACGTACATTACGAACCCAGCGTGTGGTCAAGAATATTGCGAATCATTCAAAACTTCCATATACCAATTGGTGGTTGGAGAATATAGAGGATTATTATTATTCTGCTCCGAAAGAAAAGGATGCATAATAATAGTTGAGTATGTAAAAAAGAGTGATTGGAGGAATTAAAATGAAAAAAGTAATTAAAAAAATTATTTGTGCTACGGTTGTAGCAACAATGACGGTAGGTTTATTGGTTGGCTGCGGAAAATCAGCAGAATCTACAGATTCTGCTGATGATGTATCAGAGGCATCAGAAAAGAAAGTGATTAAAGTCGGCACCGGAGCAGTATGGGATCCGTATCTTTTTCTTGATGAGGATGACAATCTTGTAGGCTTTGATATTGATGTAGTAAAAGCTGTAGTCGATAAGCTTGGATATGAGGTTGAATTTGGAATTGAGGATTTTAATACATTGCTTAGCTCTGTGGATGCAGGTAAATATGACCTTGTTACATTTGAATTAGGTTACACGGATGAAAGAGCTGAAAAATATGTTTTTTCAACCTTACCATTTAATCAGCTTGATGCGTATCTTGTTGTAGCGGCATCCAGTGATATAAATGATATAAGTGAACTTCAGGACGTTCACATTTGGTCAGGTGACGCCACTTCAACATATTATGCATTCTGGAAAGAATATGTAGAATCGCATCCGGAACAAAATATAACAATTGACGTCAAAACAGGAACCGAATTTGACGAAACCTGTATAGAAGCTGTACAAAACGGTACGTATGCAGGGTTTATTTCCAATAAAGTTTCAATAAACAATGTAAACGAATCATATGGAGATGTGTATAAGCTTGTAGGTGATCCTTTGATTTCACAAGATACTTACCACATCTTTAACAAGGATAATGAAGAGCTTCGCGATGAATGGGATAAAGCCCTTAAGGAACTCATTGATGACGGAACAATAGCTAAACTTAAAGAAAAATGGGATGTTTAATCCGGTCTGATAATTTCCCTGCCTATAAGAAGAATATAGGTGGGGATGACAAATTCAAGAATTGAGGTGGTATAAATGAACCGCTATTTTAGCTGGGAAAGACTGTGGGATGTAATACCAAAGCTTAATAAATATCTGCCTGTCACGCTCAAAGTAGTGATTATTGCCATAATCCTGGGAACCGTGCTTGGTCTTATAGTAGCGGCTATACGGGTATATAAGGTACCCGTACTCAGTCAGTTCTTTCATGTATATACCGTTCTTTTGAGATCTGTGCCTTTTATTGTACTGTTATTTTTGGTTTATTACTATGTTCCCTTTTTTGCAAAAAAGTTCTTCGGACTGGATATAGACTCATGGGATAAGATTATTTTTATTGAGATTGCTTTTGCGTTGAACGAAGCGGCATTTATGGGAGAAATTTTCAGAGGAGCTTTTGAATCCGTACCAAAACTTCAAAGCGAGGCAGCGTATTCAATAGGTCTTTCAAAACCACAAGCATTCCGGCGTATACTTCTGCCGCAGGCAGTAAAGGTGGCAATCCCCATGTACGGTACCAATATAGTATGGATATTTGCTTCGTCTTCCGTAACATATATGTTTGGCATGTTGGATTTTCTCGGCAAGACCAAAACGATTGCCGCTTCTTCCGGTCATATTTTGGAAGCATATATTTATGTAGCTTTTGTTTATGCAGCCATAAGTATTGCTATAGAATACCTTTTCCGGTTAATTGATAAAAAATATACTTTTGGTGCTTAGAAAGGAGGAGAATTATGGATTTTAGTTTTCCTAATTTCAAGGAATGCTTAATTTCAGGTCTTGTTTACCTGCCGACGACTATAAAAATCGCATTTATATCAATTATTATAGGCACTGTCCTTTCACTGATCGTAGCCGTGATATTGTTTTACAAGGTACCTGTGATATCACAGCTTTTGACAATATTTTTTACAATATATCGTGCGATTCCCATGATGGTAATACTACTTATATTTCATCTTATGTATATAATGTATTTCAACGATATCGCAACCTATTTTCATTCAAGTCTTACCGTAAATGATGTGGGTTATAATCCGATCGCATATCTTGTCATGACTCTGGGCACCATGACCGGAGTGAATGAGTGCTTTCGGGGAGCCTTGAGTTCCGTGCCTAAGATTCAGTTTGAGGCTGCTCAATCCATAGGTCTTACTACGACACAGACATTGAGGGATATCATATTGCCGCAAATGTTCCCTGTAGCATTTCCCTCATATTTGAGCAATATCATAGGCGTACTGAAGGGTGTACCGTTATTAAGCTCAATCGGAGTAATAGAGGTAATGCAAGGTGCATTATTAGCAAGTACGCAAAGCTACTGTTTTATTGAAGCATACACAGCTGTAGCATTAATCTATGTGGCTTTTATCAGTCTGTTCACGATAGCTCTTGAAATAATAGAAAAGAAAATATTTGTTCATCAGCCAACGGCAGGTTCCGTATGAATTGCAGTTTTATCGAAGGACGCACAGCTGCTGCAGTATTTTATTTCGTTTTTATTGGTATATTAACCATAACATTGGAAAAATTAGAAAAAAATAGTTATTCATCAGGCATCAGCCGGTTTTGAGCAGTGTTTGATGAAATGAAGGAGGTTAAAAATGGCATCATTGATAGAACAACCAAGATTTGCATGTGCTTTATCTGCACAGCACACTGTGCTTGCTATTCCAAAGGCACATCCGATTTTACATTCAGGACCGGGTTGCTCTGAAAATGCATTCAAATTTACAGTAATTTCTGGTGGACATCAGGGGGGAGGTTATTCCGGCGGACCACATATATCCTGTACCAATTCAACTCAGAAAGAAATTGTGTTTGGTGGTGAGCAAAAGCTTAGAAATGAAATCGAAAACGCTCAAAAGATTATTGATGCAGACCTGTTTGTGGTTCTTACAGGTTGTACTGCAGATATAGTCGGAGATGATACAGTAAATGTAGCAAAGGATTATGCAGCAGAAGGTTATCCGATTGTCAGTACTGAGACAGCCGGATTTAAAGGCAATGCATATTATGGTCATACTCAAGTGGTCAATTCGATCATAGATCAATATGTTGGCGATGTACAGCCGGAAGTAAGACCAAATCTTGTAAATGTTTTTACAGTTGTTCCTTTCCAAAATCCATTCTGGAAGGCTGATTTACAGGAACTCAAGTCATTACTTACTGAAATTGGTTTGGAAGTCAATATTCTATATGGAAGTACATCTGCAGGCGTATCTGAATGGAAAGATATTCCCAATGCAGCTTTTAATCTTTTAATTTCCCCATGGGTGGGAAAAGAGACAGTTGAACTTCTTGAAAAGAAGTATAAAACGCCTTATTTACATATTCCGTATATTCCGGTTGGAGCAAAAGAGACGAGTAAATTCCTTCGTTCAGTAGCGGAGGTGGCAAAGCTTGATAAGGATAAGGTTGAGGAAATCATTAAAGCTCATGAGAGAACCTATTATGATTACTTCACGTCTTTAATTGAATATCTTGAGGAGTACAGAGAGGATTTACCATATCAGTATTATCTGGTTGCGGATAGTAACTATGCACTTGGAGTAAACAGCTTTTTGTATAGTGAATTCGGAATGCTTCCGAAGGCTGTATATATAACGGATGTTCCGCCTCAAAAGTATGAGAAAGAGATTAGAACGATTTTTGAAAATCAGTCAGAAGAATTAAAAGATCATGTGATTTTTCAGCCGGATGGTGGTCTGATTCAGGAGGATTTACGTAAAAGAAATACCGATGAGAAGGAAATTATTTTTGGAAGTACGTGGGAAAAATATTTGGCAGAGGAATTGGGAGATGAGTACATTGAGCTTAGTATTCCTTTGTCGCAGCTTGTAGCACTTAATACATCTTATGTTGGTTATAGAGGTGGAATTGAACTGCTTAAGCTGATTTGTAATGATATATTTGAGTAAATAAAGAAACATAAAAAGCGAGGTATATTAATATGGCTGTTTTTCGTGATACGGCTGAAGTAGAGATAAGAGAAAATCGTTTGGATGCCATTCAATTTTACGATGGAAATCTGAAGGATTTGATGGATCAGTCAAAAGAGAAAAAACTAGTAAATAAATGTGGCTCCTATGAACAGTGTGGTATCTGTGCACAGGAAAATGCACTGTCAATGGCTGCATGGATAAAAGGGGCTGCCGTTATAAACCATTCACCGGTTGGATGCGGTCTTTGCGGAATACAATATGCCGATAAGCCAAGAAGTGATACTTATGGTCAGGAACGGCATATATGGCAGATTATATCAAATATTGATGAAAAGGACACAATTTACGGAGCAGCAGATAAGCTTCGGGCTGCAATTGCAGAGGCAGACAAAAGATTTCATCCAACGGTTACATTTATACTTTCATCATGTGTAGGTGGAATTATAGGGGAGGACATTGAGAGCGTTGCAAATGAGGCGGAAGAAGAATTCGGATATCCGATAGTTCCGGTTTACTGTGAAGGGTTCAAATCCAAAATGTGGTCTTCCGGATTTGATGCCGGATACCATGGCATTTTGAGAAAACTTGTGAAGAAACCGGAAAAGCGACAGGATGATCTGGTTAATATTATTAATTTCATAGGTGATGACAGACTTAGAACATTATTAGAAAAGGTTGGGCTGAGAGCCAATTATGCCACAGCGTTTTCAAGCCTTGAAGATCTTCAGAATTTGGCATCCGCTTCTTGTTCGGTAACATTTTGTGATACTTTGTCTACCTATTGTGCGGCAGCCTTAGAAGAACAATATGGTGTAAAAAGGGTAACATCGCCACCTCCATTTGGAGTAAAATGGACGGACGACTGGATTACCGAAATAGGGGAGATAACAGGTCGTCAAAAGCAGGTAGCAGAACTTATTAAAGAAGAGCATGAAAAGATTGATGGTGAGCTTGAATATTTACGCAAGCAGCTTAACGGGAAAAAAGTCTATATAATGAGTGGCGATACCTTTGCATTTCAGTTGGCGAATATTGTTGCGGATTTAGGCATGGAGATTGTTGGTATAACACCGTTGCATCATGATCAAAAACTGGATGGTGGAGATTATGGTGCACCTGAGAAGCTTCAGCTACAGGGGGCATTTGATGATGTGCCGGTACATGTTTGTCCAAGACAACCATATTTGTCACTAAAGCACATAAAGGAAGCCAATCCGGATTTATTGATCTGCAGACATAATGGAGTAATTGCAATGGGGATTATGCTGGGTATTCCGACATTGGTAGAAGGGAATCGCAATTACAGTATTGCTTATGATGGTATTTTATCATTGGGCAGGCGAGCTTTGAAGGCATTAAAAACAAGGAAATTTGTTGAAAACATTGCGGAACATGTTGAATTACCATATACAGACTGGTGGATGAATCAGTAGATTAAGGAATATGGGGCGTTAGTCACACTTAAATTTATAGGCAGAATTGGAGCAGCTATAAAGAAGCAACTGGAGAAGATTACCATGTTTTAGTTGATTTAGCTTATCATTTTTATTTATATTTTAAAATAATATATATATATTTTCCTGTTTGACCAATCTATATTATAATTATTTTTGTGGAAAGACAGGGGGGATGGTATGAGTGAGAGAAATTTAGACTTTGATACGGTTGTGAATCGAAAAAATACATACTCTTTAAAATATGATTTTGCATTACAGCGGGGACTTCCAGAGGATGTTCTTCCCTTTTGGGTTGCAGATATGGATTTTAAGACATCCTCTTATGTTCAGGATGCAATCAGAGAATCTGCAGAACATGGAATCTATGGGTACACGGATACGAAGGAAGATTATTATGAGATTATAAAGCGTTGGATGAAAGAGCAATATGATTGGGAGTTGGGGAGCATACAGTGGCTGGTAAAAACACCTGGAATTGTGTTCGCACTTGGTGCAGCGATACAGGCTTATACGAAGCCGGGAGAGAGTGTTTTGCTGCAGGAGCCGGTATACTATCCATTTTCAGAACTGATTCAGGATAATGGGAGACGTTTGGTTAGTAATACTTTGATTGCAGATGAAAACAGACGGTACCGGATAGATTTTGAGGATTTCGAGAAAAAAATTGTGGAGGAGAATGTAAAATTGTTTTTCCTATGTAATCCACATAATCCGGGTGGGGCAGTGTGGACGAAGGAAGAATTGATTCGGATGGGAGATATCTGCCTTGCACACAATGTCATTGTGGTCAGCGACGAGATTCATGCTGATTTTGTGTGGAAAAGAAAGCATCAGGTGTTTGTCAATTTGAAAAAAGAATATCAGAAAATTACTGTTACATGTACGTCTCCTACGAAAACATTTAATCTTGCGGGTTTGCAGATTTCCAATATTATTATTCCGGATGAAGGGCTTCGACAGGCATTTAAAAAGAAAGTTGCTGCCTGTGGATATAGTCAGCCCAATGCAGTCGGAATTGTTGCTTGTAAGGCGGCATACCAATATGGACAGGAATGGCTGGCAGCAGTTCGAAAATATATTTGGGAGAATATTGAATATACCAGGGAATTTATAGAGCAGTATTTGCCGGATGTAAAAATGTTTGTTCCGGAGGGAACTTATCTTGTCTGGTTGGATTTTCGGGGAACCGGTCTGGACGACAAAGAAATCAACCGGCGAATTATTCATGAAGCAAAGTTGTGGCTGGATGCCGGTAATATTTTTGGGGATGAAGGAATCGGGTATCAGAGAATCAATGTGGCTTGTCCGAGATCTGTACTCATGGAGGCACTTTCAAGATTACAGAGAGTTTTTAACCAGCGTAACGTTATGCTTGATCGAAGCTGGAGGGATGAGGATGATTTGATTGTCAAAGATTTGTTGATATATAGAAGTGAAGAATTATGTCAAGCTATGTAAAAAAGAATAAAAGTGTATGCGAGGCATAGTTTTGACCCCGACATCATATGAATGAACTATTGGAAAAGGAGATAGGGCATTCATGAAAAGGGTAAGAATTGCTATGTATCTAAGACTGTCCAAGGAAGATGATAAGATAAAGACGGAGAGCAACAGTATAAGCATGCAGAGGCTCCTGATTGAAGACTATGTTCAAAAGAATTTTACGGATTATGAACTGCAGGAATATGTGGATGATGGATTTTCCGGAACGAATCTGAACAGACCGGGAATGTTTCGATTACTCGGAGAGGCAGGAGAGGGAAAAATAGATTGTATCATTGTAAAAGATTTTTCAAGGTTTGCCAGAGATTATATTGAATTGGGCGATTATCTGGAACAGATATTTCCGTTTCTGGGTATTCGTTTTATCTCTATCAATGATCAATATGACAGTAATGCATATCGGGGAAGTATTGCAGACATCGATATGCATTTTAAGAATCTTCTATATGATTTATATAGTAAGGACCTTTCACAAAAAGTACGAACAGCACTCGCTGCCCGGAAGGCAAAAGGGCAATATGTAAGTGCACACACTCCATTTGGGTATCAGAAAGATCCTGAGGACAGACATATGCTCATTATAAAAGAGGATGAGGCAAGGATTGTCGCTAAGATTTTTGATCTCGCATTTCAGGGGAAAACAAAGAATCAGATTGCCCAAAAGTTAAATGAGGAAGGGGTCAAAACGCCGATTGAGTTTAAGATTGAAATGGGAGAAACAACCCGGGCACCGAAGGGAGATGGTTTCCAGTGGAGCAGCTCAACCATTGCATCAATTTTGAAAAATGAGATATATGTTGGAGATATAGTGTACGGAAAGACGGAAAAAAAACAAATAGGGGGCAAAAATGTATTAAAACCAAGGAGTGAGTGGAAAATCTATCGCAATCATCACGAAGCAATCGTGAGTAGAGAGAGGTTTGGTGCAATCCAAAAAAAGCATGGTAAGACGGTTATAAGAAGGGATGTGCCCCCAAAATCAGTACTACAAGGTTTGGCAGTTTGTGCCAAATGTAAAAAATCATTGCTTTATAAGGGGGAATATAATCCATATTTTACCTGTCCAACACGATATTGTGTAAAAGAGAGTGAATGCTTGAAAAAAATAAATGTTATGTATTTGGAACAGGCGGTCTTATTTGAATTAGGGCAGCATTTGACGGAACAGGGATTGATCAGTGGTTTTGCAACGCAGCAGAAGCAGGATAAAGCAGATGAACTGAGAAGGATAAAAAAAGTAATTGATACGCAGAAACGGCAGTATAAAATCATGGAGAAATCCAATTATAATAACTATCAATCGTATCTGTCAGGAACTTCGCTGGAATTTATATCGTTGGCAAAAGAGTTAGCAGAGAAATCAGAAGAGATAAGAAAATTGGAAGAAAAAGCAAGCATGTTAGAAGAAACAGTACGAACGTTAGAAAAGGGCTCCAATGCCCATGGCGGGATTCATGTTGAATTAAAGCGAGAACTATTAGACCGGTATATTGAAAATATTATGGTAAAAGATGAGGATTACTTTGAGATCAGATGGAAAGAGCAGGGAAAAAATTTGCATAGTCTTGACATTGAAATGTAGAAAATTTGCATTGTGTGAACGTACGCATAAGAAAACTTTTGGTAACTGTTCAGGTATAATGTCATTTACTTAAGCCGGACGTTGCCGGATATGTTATATGTTTTCCATTTCGGGCACGAGCTAAAGCATACCTTCGAACTAAGC
>CAJOPP010000251.1 GCA_905236365.1 uncultured Lachnospiraceae bacterium | reverse complement strand
CGGATATGATCATGCAGCAGATTCGCATGAAACTGGATGCAGTAGAAGTAAAAAAGGCAAGGTCAGAGATTGTGTTGGATGACTAGTGCTGAGGTTTTTAATTAATTCGACTATAATGCAGAATGCTTTTTCGAGAGCACAGGTCAAAAAGCATTTTGCGATATAGTCCGGATAATTTGAGTACCCGGTTTTACGGATTTCAAATATTTTCTTCTTAAAATTAGCTTGTATCTGGAAATGTCTTGTTGTAAAATGAGTATGGCTGTTTTGGACAGAAATGAGAGTCAGGGGGAAAAGGAAAACCCTGCGTTTTGTTTGGAACAGACAAGAGCAAAATACAAGGAAAGGATAAAGCATCTTGGAATGATATCGTTTATATTATGGATAGATGCGGGAAGCTAGTTATGCGAAGAACGAAGATTATTTGTACATTGGGACCTTCGACAGAAGATGACCAGGTACTAAGACAATTGATGATAGAGGGGATGAATGTTGCAAGATTTAACTTCTCCCATGGAGACCATGCCCAGCATAAGAAGAATTTAGATCGTGTGAGAAAGTTTCGTGAAGAGTTGGGACTTCCGATTGCAGCACTGTTAGATACAAGAGGTCCCGAGATTCGACTTGGTGATTTTAAGGACGGCAGGGTAGAACTCAAAAATGGACAGGAATTTACATTGACCACAGAAGAGATTTTAGGAGATGAGAGCCGGGTTTCCATTACGTATAAGAATCTGGTAAATGATGTGAAGGCGGGAACACGAATCTTGATTGATGATGGACTGATTTCCATGCGTGCAGAATCGGTGACAGAGAAGGAAATCATTTGTGTTGTGGAAAATGGAGGTACGATATCCAATCATAAAGGTGTGAATGTGCCGAACGTTGCACTTTCGATGCCGTATGTTAGTGAGAAGGATAAAGAGGACATTATTTTTGGTGTTGAACAGGGGTTTGATTTTATTGCAGCTTCTTTTGTGCGAACTGCAGATGATATATTAGAGATTCGGGATATTTTAAGTCAGCATAACTGTAACTTCATCAATATTATTGCAAAGATTGAGAATATGCAGGGCGTTGAGAATATTGATGAGATCATCCGGGTATCGGATGGTGTGATGATCGCCAGAGGTGATATGGGCGTGGAGATTCCATTGGAAGATGTTCCGTCTATTCAGAAGATGATCATCAAGAAGGTGTATAATGCAGAGAAGATCGTGATCACGGCAACACAAATGTTGGATTCTATGATGAAGAATCCAAGACCGACCAGGGCCGAGGCTACGGACGTGGCTAATGCGATTTATGATGGAACATCTGCCATCATGCTTTCCGGAGAGACCGCGGCAGGACTTTATCCGGTCAAAGCGTTAAAAACAATGGTACGAATTGCTGAGCGTACAGAGGCAGATATTGATCTGGTGAAGCGGTTTAACAACCGGTCAAGTCTTGTAAATCCGGATATTACCAATGCTATTGCCCATGCAACCTGTACGACGGCAATGGACTTGAATGCAAGTGCAATTGTAACCGTAACCAAGTCCGGTAAGACTGCAAGAATGATTTCCAAGTACAGACCATCCTGTCCGATTATAGGATGTACTCCTTATGAAAATGTATGGAGACAACTGAGTTTATCCTGGGGTGTGATCCCGCTGATGGTGGATGAGAAGACGAATACGGATGACTTGTTTGAACATGCAATCGAACAGGCTGAGAAGAAGGGTCATGTGAAACAGGGTGAGATTACCGTTATCACAGCAGGAGTTCCAATCGGAGTTTCAGGAACCACAAATCTGATCAAAGTACATGTGGTTGGACATATTTTAGTCAAAGGAAAAGGTGTCAATAATCGAAAAACAACCGCAAGTGTATGTGTGGGCAAGGATTTGATGGATATCATTGACAACTTCAAAGAAGGCGATATTATCGTTCTTCCGGAGACCAGCAATGACATTATGGATGAGCTTCGACAGGCATCCGGTATTATTGTGGAAAATGAAGGACACAATTCCCACGCTGCAATTGTTGGATTGAGTCTGGATATTCCGGTAATCTTAGGTGCAAAAAATGCAACAGATATCTTGAAGTCAGGAGCTGTGGTTACAATGGATGCTGAGAAAGG
>CAJOPP010000250.1 GCA_905236365.1 uncultured Lachnospiraceae bacterium | reverse complement strand
ATGTTAGAAAAAGGCTATCGCCGGGATTGCTGTATCATTGCAGTTGGCGGTGGCGTAGTATCCGATTTGGCAGGATTTGTTGCCGGAACTTATGGAAGAGGAGTTCCCTTTATTAATTATTCCACAACTTTGTTATCTGCAGCAGACGCTTCCGTCGGTGGAAAGACTGCGGTAGACACACCGCTTGCGACCAATCTGATCGGATTATTTAACCAACCGAAGAAGGTATATCTGGATATTGCAACCTGGAAGACTCTTCCGGAGAAACAGATTGCCAGTGGTCTGGCGGAAACTATCAAACATGCATGTCTTGCCAATCGTGAATTTTTTGATTATCTGAAGTTACATATCGACGATATTTTTGCCAATGATAAAGCAGTCTGTGAACATATTGCAGAAGAAAATTGCAAAGTAAAATACGAGGTTGTCATGAAGGACGAACTGGAAAGTGGTTTAAGAGAAGTATTGAATCTTGGCCATACCGTCGGCAGAGCAATTGAGACAGTCAGCGATTATCGTTTACTGCATGGCGAAGCGGTATCCATCGGATTAATTGCAGAAGTACATTTGGCAAATCGGTTGGGTTATGTGACGAAAGATGAAGTAGCGGAAGTGACTGCACTGCTTCAGAAAGCAAAGCTTCCGGTAGCAATTCCGGATTATATTGACAGAGAGGCACTTGTAAAAAAACTCTATACCGACAAGAAAGTACGCGATGGCAGACTTCGTTTTGTAATTCAAAATGGAATTGGCGATGTAGTAGAGTTTGAAGATGGTGTATTTGCAACACCGATTGAAGAAACTGTAGCAAGGGAAATCATAGAATCAATGTAACTGTTCAGGTAGCATTTCACATTTACTGCGAGATGCGTACGAAAGTGTATATTTTACGATACGACAGGCATACTGGAATGTGCGCGAGCACCATGCTTGGGACGGTTTAACTGCTATAGCAGAATCAAGCTTGCCCGCGATGTTTTATTCTTATAACAGAATGTTTGATTGCGTGGCAAATGTCAGGAAAAGAATCAGGAGATAACAATGAGAACAGGAACAAATATCAATGAATTAGAAGCACAGAAACAGAAAGAGATCATGGAACGTTTGAAAGCACGTCTTGAAAAACGTTCTCAGGAATTGGGACGTCCTCTTACTTATTGCAGTGTCTGCTTTGGCTGTCAGATGAATGCAAAAGATAGTGAGAAATTAGAGGGTATTTTGGAGACAATCGGCTATGTCCGGACAGAAAACGAAGATGCAGATTTTCTGATCATGAATACCTGTACGGTCCGGGAAAATGCAAATTTAAGAGTATATGGTCGCCTTGGTCAGTTAAAAAAATATAAAAAGAAAAATCCTGACATGATAATTGCACTTTGTGGCTGTATGATGCAGGAAAGTCTTGTGGTGGAGAAGATCAAACAGAGTTACCGCCATGTGGATATTATTTTTGGCACCCATAATGTTTTTAAACTTGCAGAACTGATTGAGAACAGACTGGATTCAAAAGGGATGGTCATAGATATATGGGAAGGCACCTCGGAAATTGTAGAAGATCTGCCAAGTGAGCGGAAATACGATTTTAAATGCGGCGTCAATATTATGTATGGCTGTAATAATTTTTGCACATATTGTATTGTACCTTATGTGCGCGGACGGGAACGCTCCAGAAAACCGGAAGATATTGTGGCAGAGATCAAAGAATTGGTAGCAGATGGCGTAACAGAAGTTATGCTGCTCGGTCAGAATGTAAATTCTTATGGCAAGACATTAGAGAATCCTGTCTCTTTTGCAAAACTTCTGGAGATGGTAGAAGAGGTGGATGGACTAAAACGCATCCGTTTTATGACATCTCATCCAAAGGATTTGTCCGATGAACTCATTGCGGTAATGGCGAAATCAAAAAAAATCTGTAAACATCTGCATTTGCCGATGCAATCCGGAAGCAGTAAGGTTTTAAAGGATATGAACCGTTCCTATACGAAAGAGTCCTATCTTGCTTTAGCGGATAAAATCAAAAAAGCAATACCGGATATTTCCCTGACAACAGATATTATAGTTGGCTTTCCTACTGAGACAGAGGAAGATTTTGAGGAAACCATAGATGTGGTACGCAAAGTACGCTTTGACTCTGCCTTTACATTTATCTATTCCCGACGTTCCGGAACCCCTGCTGCAAATATGGAGTTTCAAGCAACAGATGAAGAGATTAAAGGCCGTTTTGACCGCTTGTTAAAAGAAGTGCAGGAAATTGCGAAAGAAACCTGTTCCAAGGATCAGGGGAACATCATGGAAGTGTTAGTTGAGGGACGGGATGAGCAGGACGAGAATTTATTGACAGGAAGGCTTTCAAACAATCTGCTTGTGCATTTTCCGGGGGATTCCGAATTAATTGGAACCTATCAGAATGTAAAGCTTGCAGAAGCAAAGGGATTTTATTATATAGGAGAACGAATTTAAGTATTTCTCAAATTATAAGAAAGAGAGTAGTTGACAGATGACACCAATGATGCAGCAGTATTGCAAGACAAAGGAAGAATATAAAGACTGTATTTTATTTTATCGTTTAGGGGATTTTTATGAAATGTTTTTTGAGGATGCACTGACTGCCTCCAAAGAATTAGAGATTACCCTGACAGGCAAGGACTGTGGTATGGAGGAACGTGCACCCATGTGCGGAATCCCATATCATGCTTACGAAAATTATATGAACCGTCTGGTGGAAAAAGGATATAAAGTTGCAATCTGTGAACAGGTGGAAGATCCCAAAACCACAAAAGGGATTGTAAAACGGGAAGTAATCCAGATTGTCACTCCGGGAACGAATATGAGTACCGGAAGTCTGAATGATGCCAGAAATAACTATATTATGAGCATTTATTATAAGGACCGCTTTGGTATCTCTTTTGCAGACATTACCACCGGTGATTTCTATACAACTGAAGTGGATTCTTTTTCAAAGGTTATGGACGAGATTTCTAAATTTGCTCCGGTCGAAATTCTTACCAACAGTGCTTTTTCTTTGGAAGAAAATACTGAAATGAAGACAACGCTTTTTCATCTGCATGAAAAAGAACATACCATGATCAGTGAAATGGAGGACTGGTATTATGATTTCGATATGAATGAACGCCTGATCAAAGACCAATTTCACGTTATGAATCTGGAAGGACTTGGACTAAAAGATTTTCCATCTGCCCTCTGTTCGGTAGGCTCCCTACTCTATTATTTAAAAGATACCCAAAAAGGAGCAGTGGATCAAATTAACCACATCAACACTTATCAGGTGGAAGATTATGTTGTGTTAGACAGTGCCTCCCGGAGAAATCTGGAACTTTGTGAGACAATGCGGGACAAGAACAAACGCGGCTCACTTTTGTGGGTGCTGGATAAAACAAAAACGGCAATGGGAGCACGAAGACTGCGTTCCATGGTGGAACAGCCAAGTATCCGGAAAGAAGTGAT
>CAJOPP010000249.1 GCA_905236365.1 uncultured Lachnospiraceae bacterium | reverse complement strand
TTAATTCTTTATACTTGGAAGGAGTGTGCAGTCCTGCATATATGCGGGTTTACACATATATCAAAGTATACACAACTTAATTCGCGTTATACCAGTCAGTTCTTTGTATGACCGCAATGATTGGGCGGTAGAGAAAGGATTAAATTCATTTGGCAGTCAGCTCCCTGCAGGGGGGCTGGCTCCTCTTGGGTTTTAAAGAAAGCATCAGAAACTGGTTTTCTGCATGATGGATGAGCGTAGGTTCATGTATGATGCAAAGAACCAGAGTGATTTGAGTTAAAAAAGAAAATTGCAAAAAGGAGGCAGAGCAATGCCGAAAGAACAGCAGGTAGCAGCAGAACAACAACTAACTTATAAAAAACCCAAACGAAGCAGAAAAGACAGGAAGAATGCTATTTTATATCTGTCACCCAGTTTGCTGGGAGTAATGATCTTCTTTATTATCCCTTTTTTTGTGGTAATCTATTATTCGATGGTTGATAATCCAATCAATAGCGAATTTGTTTTTTTGGACAATTTCAAAAATATTATACAGAACAGCTCGTTCCAACAGGCGGCAAAGAATACAGCGACTTTTTCGTTAGTGGCCGTTCCGCTTGCTGTGGTATTATCCCTGATTATGGCAATGCTTCTGGAGCAGAATATTCCGATGAAGAGTCAGTTCCGAACCTTTTTCTTAAGTCCGATGATGGTTCCGGTGGCATCTGTTGTGTTGATCTGGAGGGTATTGTTTGATTATCATGGAGTGATCAATGAATTTATCAAACTTTTGAATGGAACACCGATTGACTGGTTCAAATCCTCCTATAGCCAAATTGTTATCGTGATTCTATTCCTTTGGAAGAATCTGGGATACAATATGATCCTGTTCATGGCTGCATTAAATGCAATACCAAAGGATGTATTGGAAGTGGCGACTTTGGAGAGTGCATCCCCATTTCAGACATTTTGGTATATCAAGATACGATATTTGTCTTCTACCATTTTGTTTGTTGCAATTTTGTCCCTGATCAATTCGTTCAAGGTGTTCCGGGAAGTGTATCTGCTAACAGGCGATTATCCTTATGATACCTTATATATGTTACAGCATTTTATGAATAATACATTTCGATCGTTGGACTATCAGAAGCTATCAGCAGGTGCAATCCTGATGGCATTGGTCATGGTAGTGGTGATAGGTATTCTGTTTATCATAGAAGACAAGTTTGGAAAGGATGTGGAAGGCTGATGCATGTTAAAAAAATAAAAAAGGCAGCAAAAAAAACACTGCTTACTGTCGTTGCACTTCTGTTTGCCATTTCTTTTCTGCTGCCAACAATCCTGACACTGGCAAATTCCTTTATGTCAGAAGCGGAAATCAATACCAATTATGGAGTGATCTTCAGGCAGTATCAGGAATCCAGTGGGTGGGGAGAGGACCGAAAGACGGATTATGTGGCAGAGACCGTGAACTTGAAATTGATACCGGATATGGTAGTATTTTCCCAGTATTCCACCGTTCTTTTAAAAAGTCCGGAGTATCTGCTCAAATTTTGGAATTCCGTAATCCTGGTGGTGCCCATTGTGATCTTTCAGATTTTGATTGCATTGGGGGCTGCTTACAGTTTTACGAGATTCCGGGGCAGGCTGCGGGAAATGATTTTCTTTCTGTATGTTGCTCTGATGCTGATGCCGTTTCAGGTAACTCTGGTACCGAATTATCTGGTAGCAGACTGGCTGCACATTTTGGATACCAGATGGTCAATTCTGCTTCCGGGATTTTTTACACCGTTCAGTGTCTATCTGCTGACCAAATTTATGAGGCGGATTCCAAATTCTTTGATTGAAGCAGCAAAACTGGATGGAGCCAATGAATGGCAGATTTTTACAAAGGTCTGTATTCCTCTTTGCAAAGGAGCAATTGCATCCGTTGCGATTTTGGTATTTATCGATTATTGGAATATGGTAGAGCAGCCGATCATCATGTTATCTGATGCAGACAAGCATCCGCTTTCTGTATTTTTATCAAAGATCAATTCAGGTGAGGTTGGACTGGCATTTGCAGTGGCGACCATTTATATGGTACCTACGATATTGATCTTCCTTTATGGAGAGGAGTATCTGGTAGATGGTATTTCTTATTCCGGAGGTGTGAAAGGATAAGGTTACTACCCGTTGGTTTACCGAAGGTAACCTTACTGCCGGTTATTGGTAGAGTTGATAAATGAAAATAAGGTATCTGTTCAGCTCTGCTGAATCAATGTCATTAACTTAAGCCGGACGTTGCCGGATATGCTATATGTTTTTCATTTCGGGCACGCTTTCGCTTAACTTTAAACGCAACGGTACTAAACTCATGACGCCTATGGTCGTCATTCGTTAAGTACCGGCGTTTGCAGATAGCCCTACA
>CAJOPP010000248.1 GCA_905236365.1 uncultured Lachnospiraceae bacterium | reverse complement strand
TTACAACAATGCATGCCTTTCCTTCTTTGACTGCCTTCTCAGTGGAAAATTCGCCAGTTACGATCGTACCGGCTTTTGTTGCAATTCCAAGCATGGATAACGCTTTATTTTTGTTCAATGTCCATCAACTCCTCACCTAACTTATTATAAATATCCGCATCAATGAACATCTTAAAGGATCGTTCTAAACCTTTTGATTTGACAGCCTTGTCAAAGCACCCCGTGTCAACATGCAAATACGCTCCACGACCATTCTCCCTACCGGTTGGATCAAACTTGATTGTTCCATCCTTTGTTTTCACCACACGCAGCATCTCCTTCTTTGCGATCATTTCACCACAGCCCACACATTTGCGAAGCGGTGTTTTCTTTGCCATTACTATCACATCCCTTCTTAATATACAATCCATCTATCTTAAAAGCTTACGCAGTTAAAACAAAAGTATGCTCGTTTTTTATCCTGCATCGCTTCTTATTTTTACTTCCAATTATGACAAAAATACGACTCTTTCCAATCAGACTTTTTAATTTTCATCGTATTCATCATCATAGTTGTCACTATACTCGCCACTCGCATCATAATTGTCGTAGTTGTCGCTATACTCACCATTCTTATCATAATCATCGTAGTTATCGCTGTACTCACCATTCTCGTCATAATCACCATCATAATCATCGCCATAACCGCTATCCGTATCATCGTACTCTTTACTATAACTATCATTATATCGGTCATAACCATATGCTTCCCTGGCCTGTGATTCGCTCTTAATATCAATCTTATATCCGGTAAGTCTTGCTGCAAGTCTTGCATTCTGACCTTCTTTGCCGATTGCAAGTGATAATTTATCATCCGGCACAACTACCTGAGCACTTTTTTCTTCTTCATCAATCTTTACAGATAAAACTTCAGATGGACTTAATGCATTTTCAATAAAAACTGCCGGATTCTCACTCCATGTAACAATATCAATCTTTTCGCCTTTTAAATCCTCCACAATATTGTTGACACGATTGCCATTTACACCAACGCATGCCCCAACTGCATCAACATTTGGATCATTTGACCATACTGCAATCTTCGATCTGGAACCTGCTTCACGGGAAATTGACTTAATTTCTACCGTTCCATCTGCCACCTCTGAAACTTCTTTCTCAAATAATCGTTTCACTAACTCAGGATGAGTACGGGAAACAATCACCTTCGGTCCCTTATTTGTTTCCTTCACCTCGACAATATATAATTTGATACGATCCGTCGGTTTGTAATGTTCTGAACGAATCTGCTCATTCTCCATTAACAACGCATCCATTTTGTCATCTAAGCTGACAGAAATATTTTTACCCACATAACGTTGAACCACACCAGTTACAACGTCTTTTTCCTTGCAGTAGAAATGTTCGAATAATGCTTTCTTTTCCTCTTCCTTAATAGTCTGTACAATCACGCTTCTAGCCTGCTGAGCTGCAATACGACCAAAATTCTTTGGTGTGATTTCAACCTGGATAATATCTCCGATTTCATGCTTGGGACTAATCATAAGAGCCTTTTCCAACGAAATCTCCGTTGCAGCATCTGTTACATCTTCCACAACCGTCTTAGCAGCATATACCTCAATTGCTCCTGTTTCTCGATCCATATCCACCGTAACATTCTCACATTTACCAAAATCTTTCTTACAGGCATCCAATAATGATTTCTCAATCGCTTCGATGATAACCTCCTTCGAAATTCCTTTTTCATTTGCAATCTGCTCTAATGCAAGCATTAATTCTGACATTTTTCCTCTTCCTCCTTTAAAATTCAAATGCTAATCTTATCAACGCTAAATTATTTCTATCAATCAATTCTTCTGAATCATCTTCCAAAACAACAAGGATTGTTTTCTCATCAAACGATTTTAATTCTGCTTCAAATTCTTTTTCTTTCTTCCCCTCTAACGGTTTAAATAATTTGATTTCAACCATTTTTCCAAGGTTTCTGGCAAAATCCTTATCTTTTTTCAGTGGTCTTAAAAGACCAGGCGAGCTCACCTCTAAAATATAAGGGTCTTTAAATTCTTTGTCATATGCATCCAGCTTTGGATTCAACGCCCGACTGATTTCTACACAATCATCAATTGTGATTCCACCTTCCTTATCTGCATAAACTCGCAAATAATAATTGGCACCTTCCTTAACATACTCCACATCTACCAATTCAAATCCCTTCTCCTCAATAATGGGAAAAACCAATTCCTCACAGGTAGCTTCAATTTGCTTCTTAGTCATAAATGACCACCTTTCTTAGTAAGAATTTTGCAAAAACATACACCAACTATCCAATGTATGTTTTAACATGTAAAGAGAGTGGACCTATGCCCACTCTCACTCTAATCAATATGTTACTATGTAAGAATATCACTACCTTCTGAAAAATGCAAGCATTTTTTTAACACACATACCCAATTACAGTTATTACTACCTTCAGCTGCCTGCACTTTCCGCATGCAACGTGCCAATAACACAAATTGTACCAACATCGT
>CAJOPP010000247.1 GCA_905236365.1 uncultured Lachnospiraceae bacterium | reverse complement strand
TCATTCATTTTTGCGGTATACAAAAAGGAAGGCGTTTCAGCCTCCCTTGTGACACATATAATCCTTTATTCTTGAATCATAATGAATTACGGTGCATATTTATTATTTTCTGTATTTAAAGAAAGCCTGTTAAGTCCATTAGCCTTACCATACTCAATCAAAGATTGAGGATCTTCATTTGTGTGAAACACAGCAATGCCGTCTGACCAACTTACAAGTTCAATTTGGTAATCCTCTGCAATTTTCAGCGCCTGCTGCTCTGTATCTGCTTGGCACATCAGTTCTTCCCCTTTTTTTATTTGAATGTTTGAAGGAGTTGAAGGACGAGAAGAACAACCTGAGACAGTGATGATTATCGCAGAAGAGAGAATTAGTTTCGATACATTAATCATTTTTTTACCTGTATCTTTAGCTTAGTGGTTTTATTACTGCCATCTAATGCTTTAACGGTCAGAGTTGCTGTCCCATATTTGTCTGGATACGCATAATAATAAACCCAGTAAGAATAGCCATGATAATAAGTGACCTTGCCGTTTTTACGAATCCAGAAATAATCTTCTTCGATGGATTCATAATCGATATATGCTCCAAGAACATTTGGTTTATTACTGGAAATCTCAAAATTGACTGGTTGTTCCGAATATAGAGCAACACGATAACTGTACCCAGTTAAAGTCGGGCGGACATAATATCCGTAACCGTAAGGATCATCAAAAGTTATGCCATTCAGGGGTCCAGTGATATTTACGATTGCTTCGGAATAATAGTCTGTTCCATCCTTTGATTCAGCTCTGAGCACCGCATACACGTTACCAACAGCGTTAGGATTTACGATATTTGTGATCTTTGTGGAGACTGAAAGTTTTTCGTTTTTGACGATTTTCACATATTGCGAAGTTAAAACAGAGTCAGTAATGTCGTATTCTACATCATCGAAAAAGTAAAACACTTCGGAAATACTCCAATTAACGCTCTTAGTTGTGGGGTTACCATACTGAGTCCCATAAGAAATTTTGTTCTTCAGATTGAGCGTTTTTCCAATACTAAGATTATTGTAGTCTCCAAGTTCAATGTTAAGGCTGGAGATCGGAACCGTGACTTTTACAGTTACAGTCGCCTTCTTTTTCGAACCATCGTTTGCAGCACATGTAATTTTTGCGGTTCCTGCACTGATTGCAGTTACATTGCCCAATTGGTCTACAGTAGCGACTTTTGCATTGCTGGTACTCCATACAGGGGGAAGATTATTTCCTTCAATATCGGCATCCAGTTTAAATGTGCGCTCATCAATATCAGCATGTAAATCATCAATAATATCTGTAGTGAAAAGCTGTATGCTACTTAGTATTCCTGTTTTAGGATTGTAAACTGCCCGGGTATCTTCTGTGTTCAGAGAAATGCTTGTCACTTTTTGACAGATATTGATTGTTTTTTCTCCAATAATTCCGCTTCCATCAGCAGCGATTGCACGCAGAGTGAAGGATTCGGATTCCGTATTAGCAGATACTGTTACTTTTCCGGCCTTACCTAGTTTGATTCCGGGATCATCAGTAAGCAGTTCCCAGGACACTTTCTTGTTTTTGGTGGAGGAGGGGAGAACAGATGCAGTATATGTTGCTGAACCACCGGGTGCGATACCGTCCTGTCCTGTAATTGAAATCTGTTCTGCAAGTTGTACAACAGTCAGCGTACAGACAATTGATTTCTTAGAACCATCAAGAAACTTCAATGTAATTTTGGCGGTACCCGGTCCCACAAACGTGACTGAGCCATTTTCATCTACCGTTGCAACTTTCACATTGCTGCTGATCCATTTATGCTCTACATCATCAAGAACCAGGGGATTACCTTTTGTGTCCAACAGGGATGTAGTGTAGAGATCTAAAGGGGGATTATCTGCTTTGCTGGAATACTTGACGGTTTTGGCAGTGCAGTTCAGTTTTACAGTTTTCACCTTTAACGGCTGTACTTTGACTGCAGGAGCTTTCACGGTCAGTTTCTTAATATTACCTAATACTCCAAGACTGTTTATTACTGCAGCATAGAATGTAACAGATGTACCTTTCGTAAAATCATCCATCAATATTCTGGTTCCCGGCTCATAAACCTGACCGTTAATAATTTGGCCGTTTATAATAGATGGCTTTTTACCGTCAGTAGTGTAAATAATAGTATCAGAATCGTTTGGAACAAGGTCCTTTATGATCACATAAGATCCCTCAGGCACAGCAGAACTGAAACTGGTGATTGGTTGTCCTTCGGCTGTGTACACCTCAATTCCAGGGGCGGATTCTTTTTTGTTGAAGAGTTTCTGAACACTGATGATTCCTGCGCCCATCTGCGAGGAAGAGCATGGAATTGTCGATTTTTTAAGTACTGAGAGCATAGCATCAGGTTTCACATGTCCCATCTTGCTCATATACAAAGCAATAGCTCCTGCAACAACGGCAGAAGACATGGATGTACCGGACCTGAAACTGTATCCATCATTTAGCGGTTCCTCATCAGTAGAATCGGTGGAAAGAATGTTTGAACCCGGAGCAGAAATATCAATCCAGGGTCCGTAATTTGAATAGAATGCTCTTGAGTTGTTTTTTGTAGTAGCCGCTACAGCTATTACATGATCATAAGCTGCAGGAAATGATTTGATATTTGAACCCTCATTTCCTGCGGCTGCACATATGACAATGCCGGAATTATATGCATTCAGGATAGTCTGATAAACAGTCCAGTTGAACAAATGGTCGCCTAAACTCATGTTGATGATATCAACATTTAGAGAAACGGCTCGGTTGATGGCACGTGCAAGATCATCATCATCAGCATGAACTGAATTGTTGAAAATATTGATGCTGATCAGATCCACATCCGGAGCAATGCCTGCACCGCCTACTCCGTTGTTTACGGTTGCAGCAATGATACCTGCAACATGCGTTCCATGACCGTTTCCCAGATAGGTACCACAACCTATATCTTCAACAGTCACCTTGCCAATAAGATCTTCGTGGTTCGGATTTATGCCGGTATCAATCACTGCCACCTTAATTGAATGGTCTCCGGTAGTGGAATTCCAACCTGCGTAAGTGTCAAGAACTTCATGCTGCCATTGATAGTCGTAACTGCTTGGGGTTGAAATGAAGGGATCGGGATATTCAAATTCATCATTTACCCAGTCATTCCATGTATTTACCTTTGGAAGGTAAGAGTTGGTATCTATACTAAAACTCTCAATTGAATTGCCATCATCGACCGGACTGGGTTCATTAACAACAATATAGTTTGGTTCTACCAGCGGAAGATTCATGTCACTGTCAAGTGCGGCTGTAACAGCATCTTCTACCGAAACAGCAGGATCGATAATTTTGATAACTGCAATCCCATCGCTGAATGAAGATAACTCTCCATGATATATCTCGGCGACCTGTTCTGCATATTCTGCACTTTCAGCAAAAAACATCAATTCATCAGCTTTATAATCCGATCCTTCACTAAGTGTTGAAAGAACGTTAGCAAGATCATATTCATTTAAAACGGCTTTTCCTTCGTTATCGGAACTGGAAAGAACAAAGTCTTCCGGGACTTCAAATAGAATATTGGAATCTTCTTCATCCTCTGATTCCTTAATTTCGTCCTCGGGGCTGTCAGTATCATCAACTGACTCTAATTCTTCTTCTGTTTCCGAAGAATCTAATACATTATCATCTGATCCGAGGTTTGAATCATCCGGCTCAGAATTATCAGTACCAGTAGATTCTTCAAAAACATTATCTGGAGCAGGGGATGTTTCGGGAGTGGTCATAGGAAGAGAGGATGGTTGAACTTGTTGCTCCGACTGTTCTCCATAATCATCTTCAATGACTGTTTCAGAAGAAGGTTCTTCTGCATAGATTGATGTAGGATTGAGAATGCTGATAAGCAAACTAAAACCCAAAAAAAGAGATTTGAACTTTCTCATTGATGATCCTCCTGTTTGAATGCTGATTTTATTATAAATGAGATGCTTCTATTTTTCTAAACACAAGTACAAAAAAATGCAAAAATGGTGTGGCAAATAGCTTCTGCACTCGACTACTTCATTGGTATATACATTTCCTGAGAGATGTTTGTATATGTAAAAGCGAAAATAAAATTGTAGGAAAAGTGGAAAATAAAAAATAAAGAATGGAAACGCCGCCTCTGGAGCACCATTGAGTCGGAGCCAAACACCATCGAAACGCAATAAAGCACCACTCAG
>CAJOPP010000246.1 GCA_905236365.1 uncultured Lachnospiraceae bacterium | reverse complement strand
CATTCAGTCCCGCATACTTCTTTGGTACCTTGTCCAGATCAATAGTAAGTCCATCTGCCAGTTCACCGATTGCAACACTGACACCTCCTGCACCAAAATCATTACATTTTCGAATGATACTTGCCACTTCTTCTCTTCTGAATAATCTCTGTATCTTACGCTCTGTCGGCGGATTTCCCTTTTGTACTTCAGAGCCACAGGTATCAATGGACTTTGTAGTATGTTTCTTTGAGGAACCAGTTGCGCCACCGATGCCATCCCGACCTGTTCTTCCTCCAATCAATATAATAATATTGCCCGGATCAGAAGTCAGACGCTTCACATTCTTCTTTGGAGCTGCTGCAACAACTGCACCAATCTCCATACGCTTTGCAACATAATTCGGATGATATACCTCATTTACCAATCCGGTCGCAAGACCAATCTGATTACCATAAGAACTATATCCATGAGCAGCTGTTGTTACCAGTTTTCTCTGTGGCAGTTTACCTTCCAATGTCTCGGAAAGTGCCTTCGTTGGATCTGCTGCTCCTGTTACACGCATTGCCTGATACACATAAGAACGCCCTGACAACGGATCACGGATACATCCACCAAGACAGGTCGCCGCTCCACCAAAAGGTTCAATCTCTGTCGGATGGTTATGTGTCTCATTCTTAAACTGAATCAAATAACGAACTTCTTCTCCATCAATCTCCACCGGTACTTCGATAGAGCATGCATTAATCTCATCAGAAACCTCCATCTCCTGAAGCTTTCCTTCTGAACGAAGTTTTTTCATTGCCATTAATGCAATATCCATCAAACATACAAATTTATCATCTCGATCTTTATATAACACGTCTCGATCTTCGAGATACCTGTTATAACTATCTTCAATCGGTTTCTTATAAAATCCCTCTTCAAATGTAACGTTCGTAAGTTCCGTCGCAAAAGTGGTATGGCGGCAGTGATCTGACCAATATGTATCCAATACACGAATCTCTGTCATAGACGGATCCCGGTTTTCTTCCTTTTTAAAATAATTCTGAATATGGAGGAAATCCTTAAAGGTCATAGCCAGCCCTAAAGAATCATATAATTCTTTTAGCTGATTTTCCGGCATATCTTTAAATCCTTCAAAGATTTCCACATCTGCCGGCTCTTCAAACTGCTGTATCAGTGTTTCCGGAATGGATTTGTCTTCTGTCTCTCTTGAATCTACCGGATTGATACAATATGCTTTAATCTTATCAAAATCAGCCTCATTGATACTGCCTGTAATCACATAAGTCGTTGCACAACGGATGACAGCGTCTTCCTTTTCATTCAAAAGTTTTACACATTGTTCTGCGGAATCCGCTCTCTGGTCAAACTGTCCCGGCAATGCCTCCACAGAAAATACTTTATCGTTCTCATCCAATGGAAACATTGTTTCATATACATAATCCACTGGCGGCTCAGAAAATACAGTCTTTAACGCCTTCTCATAGGTTATATCCGACAGATTCTCAATATCGTAACGAATCAAAACCCTGACCTTCTCAATATTTAAGTCTAAATATTCTGTTAATTCATCGAATAACTCTTTTGCTTTTACTGCATATTCAGGCTTCTTCTCAACATATACTCTCCTAACCTTACTCATAACATCCTCCTGTGTATCTAATTATAATTGTTTGAATAATCACAAATATAACTATATAATATCTTGTTTGCGAAGTCAAACATTCTTACAGTTTTATTTGACTTTTTGTATAAACGTGACTGTTTACTGGCTAACGAGTGAACTGTAACGTTTATACAAAAAGGTTTCCTTAATTGGAAACCTCTTTTCATACTAATCCTTTTTCATGAGATTACTTTCTCAATCACCAGCTTTAACTGATTTGGCTCAAATGGTTTTGAGACAAATTCATCTGCTCCACTCTGTACTGCTTCTACCATCTTTGTCTTCTGCCCCGCTGCTGTCACCATAACCACTTTCGCTTTTGGGAACTCCGCTTTAATCTTTTTTAGGGATTCGATTCCATCTAAAACAGGCATCGTGATATCCATCGTAACCACATCAGGCTTTAATTCTGCATATTTTTCGTATCCCTCTAGCCCATTTGTCGCCTCTCCTACAATCTCATATCCTTCTCCCTCTAAAATTCCCTTTAATATCTTTCTTGATGTTCTTGAATCATCAACTACTAAAATTCTTGCCATATTCTACCTCACATTCTTTAACTCAAAACCCATTTTGATTCCAAACAAATAATCAAATCAACTTCACTGTCTTTGATATATAATGGTACCCGGAACATATTTCCATCCGTACGGATTGTTGTAACAGAATCCTTCATCACTGGCGGAAGCATGTCCAATTTTATTTCTTCTTCACATAACTTTGTTGCGAATAGACCATTGTTACAATTCAAGAACTCACATGCTGCATCTAATACATCCATGTCCACTGTATCAAATTCCTCTTTTGCAAAAGCTTCTGCTATATGTTTGATTCCCTGTCCATCCCCGCAAAACCCTGAAAATACCTTATAATCACCATCTAATTCCTGCGCTGCCACATAAGTAGAAGTGAATTCATTGATTTTCTCAACTTTCTCAAGCCGAAAATGACTGTCAATAAAACGAACCAGATTACGGGACAATAAAGCAATATAATCTTTTACAAGTGGCGGTATCATACTCTCTTTTGTAAATACCGGTACAATCTGATCAATATCTCCACTCTTGATTGCTTCAATATCCAACGCCGAAAACCGTTCTGATTTCTTATATGCATTTAATTCTTTTTGAATCTCTTCCAACGAAAGAATCTTATTATCAACAAGTGCTTGTACAAACATGAGATACTCATCTCCCTGTTTCTTTAATAGTGTATCCACCTGATCATTTGTCAGATATCCATTTTCCACTGCAATATCCCCAAATCTCTTATCCCGCATCTGTTGAAGTTGATTCACTTCATCTGCCTGCTTTACTGTCATCGTTCCCGACTCCACTGCAAGCAGACCTAATTTGACTTTTGCATTCTTACTATCCGATATAATCTCGTTATATCGTTCATTTGTTAAGATTCCCTTACCCACAAGGTACTTGCCAAAATATACTCCAAACATATTGTTCTCCCTTCTCAGTCAACAGATAATGAAATGTCTTTTGTTTTTGTAAATTTACACCAAATCGTTTCTTCATTTCCTAATATTTTTATCATATTATAACACATCTTTACCACATTCTTCAAATAATTTTTTGTACATTTTAACAACAATCCCCCATAATATTCTCATTCACTTTTTTCTCCTGGAAACAACTATTTCACAATAGAAGTGATTGAATATTTTATTGATATTTTATATAATAAACATATAAGACCGAACAATTACCGTACCTGGAAAGGAATAGTATAGATGTCAATCAAAAAATTATTACAAAGATCTATTTTGTTAATGACAGTTGTCCCTGTTATTTTAATAACTATATCGGCATATCTAATCGTAGCCAATCGCTACGCTTCAAATACCAAAGAGAACACTCAGCAGATTGTAAAAGAATACAGTTATTTTTTTTCTTCTCATTTACAATCTCAGATTATAGAAACGATTACAATTGCCAACAATACTGACATCAAGAGTTGCCTTTTAGAGAAAGTCAATTTGCCTGATTCCTTATTTACAACAGCATATGTTTCTTATAAAAATATTAATGACTTTCTTACTCAGATTTCAGAAAATTATAGTCATGATGTCAACTACTATGTCTATGATATTGATGGTTACCTAATTGGGTCAACTGAACAGAACACAAACTCTGATTGGAATGAAATCATGCAATCCCCAGTGGATTTCTATTCCAAAACAACAATAATCCCCAATTCAAACTTTACTACAGACACTCTTGACATCATTGAGCCTGTCATTGTCAAAAACCAGGTAATTGGTCTGATTCGCTCCAATATTTCTTCTAACTATTTCGAAACTGTTCTTTCCAATACGAACGAGCACTATATCTTAGAAGAAAACGGTAAATATTTATTTGGATATATGCCTACTGCAAAAGATAATATCTTAAGTGAACAGCTCATCACATCCGAATCAAATAACAATTTTTCTAAAGAAAACACTGGAATCTTTTGTGATGGCATAAATGATATTTATGGATACTCTTCAATACCCGGTTATGACTGGATCTATATTATAAAACAGGATACTTCTGATTTTATCAGTATTATATCCATATTATCATTTATCTTTTTTATATTACTGATTATCGTAATTATTGTTTCCATCCATATCAGTCAAAGTCTGGCAGAAAAATACACCCAGCCACTTCTTACACTATGCCAGAAAATGCAGCTTGCCACAGATGGACAATTAGATGTCCGTTACGAAACCACCCGTGAGGATGAGTTTGGTATCTTATCTACCAGTTTTAATCAAATGATGGAGATTATTTCAACAAATTACAATGAACTCTCAGCATCCAGAAAAAAATTAGAAGAGAGCCAGAATCAATTACAAAATAATTACCGGCATATTGAAGAACTTGCCTTTACGGATGCATTGACTGGTTTATATAATAGAATGGCTTTCTTTAGCTTTGCAACCAAAATACTATCAGAAAATCATGGGGGTATTCAGGAACACGCCGTAATCTTTATTGATCTTGATGGATTCAAGGCAATTAATGATACACTTGGACATGATTATGGGGATTTATTATTACAGTCTGTCGCCCAGCAGCTTTCGTCCTTAATTCAAAAAAACGATATTCTGGCTCGAAATGGCGGTGATGAATTTGTAATCCTTAGAAATCATATTTCATCAATGGCGGAATTAAAAACATTTTTAGATTCTTTAATTTCCATCGGTACCCATCCATTTATTTTAGAAGATGAAACAATACACATTACCATTAGTGCAGGCGTTGCACTTTTTCCAAAGAACGGCTTATCCCTAAGTGAATTGATGAAAAATGCTGATATTGCTATGTACACCTCTAAATTTAGTGGTAAAAATAGTTATACCTTCTTTAATTCCACGATGGAAGATGAAGTCAATCGACGCAATGATCTGATTGATATCCTAAGAAATGCCATAGCAAATAAGGAGGTTTACCTTCTATACCAGCCGCAGGCTGATGTTTCAACCGGTGAGATTATTGGATATGAGGCTTTAATGCGACTGAATTCTCCACTTATCGGATTTGTATCTCCGGATGAATTTATTCCAATTGCTGAAGAGTGTGGCCTAATCGATGAATTAGGGGAATGGGCACTTGTAGAAGCCTGCAACTTTAACCAGCGTATCATTGATGCTGGCTTTAAGCCTCTGCGTGTTTCCGTAAACGTATCTACTGCTCAGCTACATAACGGCAGTCATCTGCTTAAGGCCATCAAATCCATTCCGCAACAGACTTCTATGCCTCTCAAGTACCTTGAAATTGAGCTTACAGAAAGTGTAATGATGAAGAATTTTGACCACAATTTAGCTTTGATCAATCAAATGAAAGAGTTGGGTGTCCATATTGCCTTAGATGATTTTGGAACAGGCTACTCTTCTTTCAGCTATTTAACACGAATTCCTTTCAATTCTCTAAAAATTGACAAATCTTTCATTGCTGGAATTTGTGAAAATACGAATGATAGCTATATCGCTGGAACCATTATCAATCTTGCCCATCAACTTGGCATTACTGTGATTGCTGAAGGAGTGGAAACTATTGAACAATTACGAATCTTACAGTCTCAAATGTGTGACATCCTGCAAGGATACTTATTCAGCCAGGCGATTACGGAAGAGGAATTTATAGAATTATTACGAATCAATTCCTAAATACTTTGCTATATTCAAGCGATACAAGTTAAAATTATATACAACTTGGAAATATCATACGGGTGAAAGAAATTTATAAAGAAAGGAATCACATGCAAACATACTTTCATCCGATTTGTTTGCTCCTCAACTGAATAAACAAACGCATTCACTTGAGGCTTGGTATTAAAAATTATGAAAAATGAATCACAAACTATTCTTACGGAGGATACAATCTCTCTCATTCTGGATAATGAAATCGAAGTAGAGTGCGATATTCTCGCAATTTTTCCGGTGAAAGAGCAATTTTATGTTGCACTGATGCCACAAACACCAATTGAAGGATATGAAGATGGTGAATATTTTCTCTATCGCTATTCTTCAGACGGGAAAAATGTTACTATCACCGACATCGAATCCGAAGAAGAATGGGAAATTGCAGAAGACAAATTTGAAGAATTACTCGATGAGGAACAATTTAACAAAATGGATGACTCCCTTTAAATTTACTAAAAGACCTTGTGGAACGCTCTAATTCCTCATCCTCAAAAAATAATGAGGATATTTGAAACCTTTTCCCATAATGACTCTAATCTTTAAAAACGGCAGGGAAATCACTCCCTGCCTTCGCATGATACTATAATAGAATAAGAAAGATATTAAGTTATTTTCTCTTTTTCAATAAAAAACTTCTTGCAACATTAATACCTACTTTATACGGTAATGGTCTCAGTGCCTTATCCGCTTCCTTCAATTGATTCCTAATCGATATGCTCTGCGGACAGTGTTGCTCACATTTTCCACACTCAATACACTGACTGACAAACGGAGTTTCCGCTCGCAATGCAACTGTCTGTGCATATTCAAATCTTCCTGCATGCTTATTTTCTGAGTACATATGATTGTAACATCGGAACGTACCCGGTATATCCACGCCCTTCGGACAAGGCATACAATACCCACAACCTGTACACCCTACCTTCTCTGTCTCCTTAATTGACTTTTTCACTTTCTCAATGAGTTCGAAGTCTTCTTGTGAAAAATCACCTACTTTCACCTCGGAAGCAATCCTGCAATTTTCTGCTACCATCTCAATTGAATTCATACCTGACAACACACAAGTAACCTGAGGCTGGTTCCATAGCCAACGAAAAGCAAGCTCAGCTGCAGACCATCCTCTCGAATTATTCATTATATCATGCTTAGCCTTCTCTGGAAGCATACCTACTAACTTGCCACCCCTTAAAGGTTCCATGATCATAATGGGGATTCCCTTCTCTCCGGCAATTCGGACACCCTCTGCTCCTGCCTGAGTAAATTCATCCAAATAATTATATTGAATCAAACAAAAGTCCCAGTCATAGGCATTCAGGATTTTTAAGAAGCTATCAGTATCTCCATGAAAAGAAAATCCGATATTGCGAATCTGTCCTGAAGATTTCTTTTCTGCTATCCATTTCTCAATATCTAACTTTTTAAGATTCTCCCATTCCACAATATCGGTCATATGATGCATCAAATAATAATCTACATAATCTGTTCTCAGTCTCTTTAATTCTTCATTAAAATACTTATCAATTGCTCCTTGATTCCGAATCATATATTGTGGAAGTTTGGTAGCAATATTAATCTTATCCCTTATACCATTCTTCTCTAAAATCTCTCCTAATGCAGCTTCACTACCTGGATAAATGTAAGCGGTATCAAAGTAATTCACTCCAGCATTATAGGCAGCCATAATCTCCTTCTCAGCCTTTTCCAAGTCTATCCCCCGACCTTTTTGCGTAAATCTCATACAACCATAACCAAGAATCGAGATTTCTTCCCCGTATTTGTTTTTTCTATATTGCATAGTTCGTTTTCCTCCAATTAAAAATACCAATCTTTAAACTATCCTAATTTTTGAAACTCAAACATCAACATGAACTTTCTATGTTAAAGATATAACTCAAATCATCTTTCTATCTTCTGTGATCACAAACTAAGCATTTTGATCTGATCAAACAATTTCAAATCATCTTCTGATATCTTCATATTTGTGCACAATTTTTCTCCATTCGGCGATGTCACGTTAATCTCTATGATACTTCCTTCTGTAATATTATGGGCGGCTGCTTTGAAAAACATTGGTACTTTGGGATGATTACTCTTAAATTGATCAAGCAACACTTTAATCTGCATAACTGCCATTGGATCCATAGTATATCCTCCTTTTTTAAGAATACTTTAAAATAAAAACAAAAAGACACTCCATCTTTTTTAGAAATAAAACGGCTTGAAACATTACTGCTTCAAGCCGTTTTAACAGGGGATGAGAGAATCGAACTCCCACCAAAGGTTTTGGAGACCCCT
>CAJOPP010000245.1 GCA_905236365.1 uncultured Lachnospiraceae bacterium | reverse complement strand
GTCGGAACGGATGGAGCCGACGAGCTGAACGGAAAGTCGAATTTATATAATTACAATCCAAGCGAGACATTCGATGGAGGAGCCGGAGACGATAAAATCAACGGAAACGACGGAAACGATATCATCAATGGAGGAACCGGAAACGATGCTCTGAATGGCGGATATGGAGATGATATCTACACCTTCAACCGAGGAGATGGCACAGACACGATACAGGAATCCGGTGGAACAGATTCTATTGTGTTTGGAGAAGAAATCGAGGCAGAAGACCTCAAGTTCACCAGATCCGGAAACAATCTTTTAATTTCTGTACTTGGAACCGAGGACAGCATTCAGGTTTCCAACCAGTTCAGATGGGAATCTAGCCGGGTGGAAACAATCCGGACAAGTGACGGAAGTTTCATCGACTACACGAAACTGGATCTGATGATTCAGGCAATGGCATCCTTTGAGGATTCAACCGGCATGATGTGGGAAGAGGCAGTAGAGAACAAGAATGAAACAGCCAATGATCTCATCAATCAGTGGTGGACCAAAGATGCCATCTGATCAATAAAAAGAGATGATATAAAGTTAATATCGTGACAAATACTGAAACAAGATGAGAGAGGCATAAACAGGAAATGGGTGTCAATTAATAGATTGGCACCCATGTTTCATGTAGAACATACAGAGTTGGGATACAAAAAATGATTACAGTTCACTCGGTGACATTGCGCCTGAACAGTAACTAATATTACGAGTTGTTTGCGGTAAATAAATTCAACTGTTGTATATTCATGTTATATCTGTTAAAATCTAAATCATATGATTCTGGTCAGAAAAAACAGATAAATGAAATATCATAGCCGGAATATTACAGGATATCATGAGAGTTTCCATTTGAGATAAAGGAGATTTTTATTATGAACATTACACAAATAAAATATGTACTTGCAGTTGCGGAATCTCCATCCATGCGCGAGGCGGCAACAAAACTGTTTGTTTCCCAGCCGGCTCTTTCAGCGAGCATAAGAGAATTAGAGTGTGAGTTGGGAATCCTGTTATTTGAGAGAACCAATAAGGGAATTTTGCTTACGGATGAAGGAAGAGAATTTGTTACCTATGCGAAAAAGGCGGTTGGACAGTATGAGATTCTGGAAGACCGGTATCTATCCAAAGATAACAATATGGATCGGTTTTCCGTTTCTACACAGCATTACAATTTTGCAATCAAAGCATTTATGGATGTGATAAGTAGGAGTAGTCCGGACAAGTTTGCCTTTGCCATTCATGAGACAAAGACCAGAGAGGTTCTTGAAGATGTCAGAACCTTAAAGAGCGAAGTGGGAATTGTATCATATTCCGGAACCAATGAAAGTGTGATCAAAAAGCTTATCAGGGATTATATGTTGGAGTTTACATTGCTCATGAGAAGAGAAGCCTGTGTTTATTTGTGGAAGGATCATAAGTTCGCAAAGCGAAAAGAGATTTCGCTGGAGGAACTTTCAGACTATCCCTGTATTTCTTTTGACCAAAGTGATGATAGTAATTTCTATCTGACGGAAGAGGCTATGGCGGATTATGATTTTAAGAAGATGATTAAGTCCGATGACAGAGCAACATCTATGGAGCTTATTGCAGAGCTGCATGGATATTCGATTGGATCGGGAATGCTCTCCGGAGAGGAGGCGATTCTGAAAGGCTTGGTTGCGATTAAGCTGAAAGAGGAGGATCCGTTGTTTATCGGATATATAACCAGAAAAGGAAGTATAATGTCTAAGTATGGGGAGGCGTATGTAAAAGAACTTATGAAATATAAAGAAATATGATCTTGAAATGTAAAAAAATATAAAAAGTCACAAATGTATTCTTTTTTCTGATAAATCGTTATAAGAAAAACTTATCACACACGATAAAATTAATTGCATTTTCAAATCCCTAATTTGGTGATAGGATTTATATAGATTAAAGAAAGGGGATACGGAAATGAAAAACATACAAAATTCAAAGCAGAATAATAGTATGATGTGTTGTCGAATGTTTTCATCCTGGGTAAGAGTAAAGGCTGTGGCATCCGATCTTTCCGTGAGCCTTAATATAATGCGATGTTAAGATAAGATGCATTATGACTGACAGTTACCCGGGTGCTTACCAATAAGTCTCGGGTTTTCTTATGCACAAAAATATAAATAAAAAAATATCTATTCAGCAGGGCTGAACAGATACGCAACAGGCTGTTTTGGATAGTAAGAGAGATTGATGTTAGGAGATGAATCATATGGCTGAGGTTTTCAAACTTGAAAATGTATCAAAAAAATATATAAATGACGGGAATGAAATTACGGCATTGAAGGATATAAATCTTAGCGTCAAAGAGGGTGAGATTTTCGGCATCATAGGAATGAGCGGGGCAGGAAAGTCCACTCTGGTGCGAACCTTAAATCGTCTGGAGGATATATCTGAGGGTAAGGTGAGTTTTTACGGACAGGATATATCAAAGATTAAGGTCGGTGAAATGCGCAAAGTGAGGCGGCAGATTGCGATGATCTTTCAGAATTTTAATCTTCTGCAGCAAAGAAATGTGCTGAGCAATGTCATGCAGCCTTTACGAATTGCCAGAGTTCCCAAGCATGAGAGGAAAGAAAAGGCATTGGAAATGCTTCGGATTGTTGGATTGGAGGAAAAACAGAATGAATATCCTTCAAGACTGTCGGGTGGTCAGCGGCAGAGAGTAGCTATCGCCAGGGCACTTGCAGCGAATCCGAAGGTGTTGCTTTGTGATGAGGCGACAAGTGCATTGGATCCGAAGACAACCGGTGAAGTGTTGGAACTTCTGAAGGAAATCAATCGTACCCAAAAACTTACGATTGTAATTATTACACATGAGATGTCTGTGGTTGAGAGAATCTGTGACCGTGTGGCGATTATAGATGAGGGAAATCTTGCGGAGATTGGAGAAGTAGATGAAATTTTCAGAAATCCAAAATCCGAAGCAGCAAGAAAACTTGTATTTCCGAGTAATCCGTTTGATCCATCCAGTAAAAAAAGTAAGCTGATCCGTGTTGCATTTGACGGACTTGCAGCAAGCAGACCTTTTATAGCGGAACTTGCGAAAGAAACTGGTAAGGTGGTCAATATTCTAAGTGCTAATACAAAGAGCGTAGGTGGAATCGGCTATGGACAGATGGTGTTGGAACTGCCGGATGATACGGATGATCAGCAAACGATTGTGAAATTTTTTAAAGACAATGGATTGAGTGTACAGGAGGTGCATGGGTATGAGTGATTATATAATTCAAACGATTCAAAAAGGAATCATTGAAACTCTTGAGATGACATTTTTTTCATCAGTCTTTGCGTATTTAATCGGACTGCCGATAGGTATTTTGCTATATGCAACGGCAAAGGGAAGAATTCTTGAAAACAGACCGGTGAATTTTGTGGTGGGACTGATCGTAAATATCTGTCGCTCATTACCGTTTTTGATTCTTCTGGTACTTTTAATCCCGTTTACGAGATTTGTAACCGGGTCATCAATCGGTACCGTTGCATCCATTGTGCCACTTACAGTGGGCGCAATTCCAATTGTAGCCAGAATGGTGGAAGCATCCTTGAGTGAGGTTTCACCGGGAATTGTTGAGGCTGCAACGGCTATGGGAGCTTCTCCGATATATACGATTATCCATTTTATTTTACCGGAAGCGACTCCGGCACTTCTTTTGGGAGCGGCAATCAATATTGCAACAGTGCTTGGCTATTCTGCTATGGCAGGTGTGATTGGAGGCGGAGGACTTGGTGCCATTGCCCTGCAGTATGGATATTACAGATATCAGAAAGATGTCCTTTGGACTACCGTAACGATATTGGTGATTATGGTCATGTTGTTACAGGAAAGCGGCAATTTGATTGCAAAGAAAGTCAGAAAGTAGATACAGTTTGGCGGTCAGCCGTCAATATCCGGAAATAAGGTATAAAATCTCGAAAACGTATATTTTAAATGCGGAAAAGGGATTGAATTATAAATGAAAACAAATAGAAAAGGAGAAATTATTATGAAAAAGTATTTCAAAAAAATCTTAACAGCAGCAATTACGTTAACATTGGCAGTATCTGTTACAGCATGTGGAAGTT
>CAJOPP010000244.1 GCA_905236365.1 uncultured Lachnospiraceae bacterium | reverse complement strand
TATCAAAGCACCAACAATCGATATAATGGTTCCCACAGGGATATCCCTATACTCTTTTTTGATATAGGAATCCACCAACAAAACCATACAAGTCACATCATCAATAACGCCACCAAAAACAGGAATCTTTTCCGCTTTTTTCAGGAAGTCCTCGAATTTCGCTTTGAACTTATCCCACTTGTCTTTATCTTCAATAAGTTCTTTTGCTTCACCGCTATGAGAATTCAAAGCATTATGCAATTCTTCTTTTGAGAACTCAGTTTTATATTTCTTCATAACTGCTCCTATCATTATTGGAACATTCCTATGACTCCCTTGAATGAAAAATTGGTTGTTAGAAGATTTATATCCTTTTTATCAAAAACCGATTTTTGAGCCTTCCAGGCCAGTTTCAGGGTATACTTTTTTTCAAAAAGTGTTATAATAAGCCCATCTACAAACCCCAGCATTGAAAAAACGCCACGACAAACAGACAACTCACATCCGTTTTTGCAAAAGTAAATGTGACCTGTCTTTTTTTACTCCTATTGACATGTCGATTACTTCTGCCTTGGTGTTTTGATTTTACCTGTTGCGGATCAATTCCGGGGTTAAATGCACTTCATCTGCCGGGATGAGGTGCATTTTTAATAACTCCATTAACGCCTTCATATCCTCATCATCCTCTTCAATAAGTTCGTATGGGGCTTTCCATCCCAAACGTTTTCTCTTTGTACTGTTGATGTGATTCATTAAACGTGTCACATCTTCCTGTTCGAGATGGTCCATTGTTTTCCCTTTGGGCAATACATACCGTATATATTCATGGTTCTTCTCGATATGCGCCTTCTGCCAGGATGCCATTGGATCACAGTAATACACGGTTGTCCTGTACTCGCAGTCTTCATTTGCCTCAAGTCTGTCCACGTTCTTAAATTCCGAGCCATTGTCAGTCAAAAACAAACGAAAAATACGGTTAAATCTGTCTCCGCCAAGCCCTGCTTCCAGATAATCAAATACGCGTATCACAGACTCTGCCTTCCTGTCAGGAAGAAGGAACAACAACATTACGGAGTTCTTTACAAACACCATAGTCAGTAGGCATTTGCCCTTCGCCTTGGTACCGATCACAGTATCCATTTCCACGGTGTCTCTTTCGCAAAACCTGTGCAGGATCGCTTCCTCGTAATCGGTATAAGTCCGTCCTTCACGGTAGTAGTAATTCGTGTCAGTAATGCTTCCTTTGCGCTTCTTACGTGCCTTGTAACCAACCTTTCGTCTCAGATCAATGTTTGCTATACCTCGAAGCTTTCCTTGATCAATGTAGTTGTAAAGCGTTCTAAGACTCACCGGAAGCTCGTTTTCATGCTCTGCATATATGTGTGTTAATGGCTGTCCTTTCTTTATCAGTGGCTTGATAAGCTTGGTCATCGCCCTCAGTTGTTCCCCACTAAGCCTGGCGCCCTGTCGGGATTCGGATCTTCTGCGGATAACTGCAGCATCGGCGTATCTTGCGTTGTAGTAGAACCTATTCTTCTTGCATTTTGTTCTATAGCTGCATGTATTACAGACATATGGAGGCTTCTCATGCTCATGACATTCAGATGATTCATACTTATCACATACAGCGTGGCAGCTGAACCCCCTGCACCTTTTGCATTCCAGCACGCACCCATCTTCATCCGCTCCACACAACCGTTTCTTGTGGCAGGATGGATAGAACTTGCAATCATTTCCGCTTGGATACTCCGCGGGAAGATGTGTTCTGTTTGCCTTGATCTCACGCGCTACTGTATGTGGGTGCTTATGGATCTTTTCCGCAATCTTTTGGAATGTCTCTTTTCTGGCAATCCCTACCTCTATGGCTACCCTGTCTGTTAATGTTAGATGTTTATTATCCGGTACAAACTCCAATTCATTCATATCTGCTCCTATCCGGCAGATAGTAATCGACTGTTGAAGTATACCTTATTGCAAAACTCAGTGTTATCTTTTTTTCTCAAAAAATCGGTTGGAGATACCATTTACTTTTTCATTTAAATCATTTGAC
>CAJOPP010000243.1 GCA_905236365.1 uncultured Lachnospiraceae bacterium | reverse complement strand
TTGCAGATAGCCCTACATGGTAAAACATATAGCATATCCGGCAACTGTGTATTGGCAAATTCTTAAGTAAATGACATTGATTCAGCATAGCTGAACCAATCAACAGTACCTCCACTATAGGCCAAGAAATCGCTCATATATTTGGCAGACATTTACTGCATCTTCTTTCTCCGGCATCTCGCAGAATACCCGGATAAGCGGTTCCGTTCCTGAGAATCGTCCAATCACCCAGCCACCATTCTTGAAATAAACCTTGCAACCATCCAGATAAGAGACTTTCTCAATCTCGTATGGAAGATCCGGAAGTTCTCTTTTCACCATCAGCCGATCACACACTTCTTCTTTCTTCTCCCTGCTGAACTTGTAATCTCTTTCCTCCATATAGATACTTCCACATTCTGCTTCTATGTCTTTGTATATTTCTGAAATCTTCCGTCCGGTCTTTGCTATCATCTCAATCAGAAGCATCGCAGCATAAATACCATCCTTACCATTGATATGTCCGCGTACCGTAAGACCACCGGAAGACTCTCCGCCTATCACCGCATCCACTTCCGCCATCTTTGCAGAAATGTGTTTGAAGCCTACCGGGACTTCATAACACGTCTCTCCAAATTTCTCAGCTACTTTATCAAGCATATGCGTGGTGGCAACATTTCTTACTACTGCACCATGCCATCCTTTATATTTTACCAGATAATAGTATAATAACACAAGAATATCATTTGGATGTAAAAATCTTCCTGTATCGTCAATGACACCAATCCGGTCAGCATCGCCATCCGTTGCAATTCCGATATCAAATTTGTAATCAATCACTCTTGTGATCAGGCCTCTCAACGTAGAGGCAGTCGGTGACGGTAGTTTCCCACCAAATAAGGTATCATGGCGGTCATGGATGGTCTCCACATCACATCTTGCAGTAAGAAGCAACGTCTTAAGCGGAATTTCTGACACACCATACATTGGATCTAATGCAACCCTCAAATTGGCATCCCGGATTGCCTGCATATCTACTGCAGCAATGATATTGTCCAGATATTCATTTAATGGATAGATTTCCTCGATCAGACCGGCAGCCACCGCTTCTTCATAATCAAGCTCTCCAATCTCTGTTCTGTCAATTTCAGCAGCATACGCTTCAATCTCTTTGGTCTGCTTCTCATCAGCATCTCTTCCACCTCTGGTAAATACCTTTACCCCATTGTAAACGGCCGGGTTATGACTAGCTGTTATCATCATCCCATATGCCATATTATGTTTCTCCACATAGAACATAATAAGCGGCGTCGGTGCAGACTTATTAACCAGATACGCCTTAATTCCTTCATGGGCAAAAACCTGTCCGCTCCATTGCATCGCCTCTTTTGACAAGAAACGCTTGTCATAACCGATAATAATCCCTTGATCTGCTACCCCTTCCGCTTTCATTTTGTCACACATTGCTTTTGCCAGCAACTTAATGTTCGATTTAATAAACTCATCTCCAATTATGGCTCTCCAGCCACCTGTACCAAAACTTATCATTTCCTACCTATCCTTTCTTAAGATTTGTCAACGTTCCCTCCGTAAGCTAATTTCACCGTCGACATCTCTCTGTTTTCCCGGAATCGTATAGACTTCCATCTCATCCTACAGCTTCCCGGTTCCATATAACAGTAGTCTGGCTTTCTTATCCCATTATGATCTCTACTCTATTTACACTGCCTTCTTCCAAGACCGGAATCCGGTCAACTTTCTCACCATTTACGATAATCTGATCGACACCTTTCATCACACCTCTTGGATTCATTACCTTAATCTTGTACTCTGCACCTCTCCATTTTCGGTTTACAGAAAATGCTTTCCATTCAGCCGGAATACAAGGATCGACTTCCAAATGATCAAAATCCGGTCGAATCCCCAACATGTATCTGGTGGCCGAGAAATAAGACCAGCCGCCGGAGCCTGTCATAAACGGATGTCTGGCTCTTCCATATGCAGTATGATCCTTACCCATGATGAACTGACAGTAAGAATACGGTTCTGCCTCCCGAATCTCAATCATGTCATTCTGATTATATGGACAAAGAGAATCGTAATATTCCATCGCTCTGTCCCCTCTTCCTAATACACACTCCGCTGCCCATGCCCATGGATTGGGATGGGAAAAAATCGCTCCGTTTTCCTTTACACCGGGATACACTCTTGTAACAAATCCAATATCATCGTCCGGTACAGTATAAGAAGGTGCATTGAGCATAATGCCATATGGTGTTGCAAGATACTTATGCACACTGTCCATTGCCTTCAGACCATTTTCCTTTGAAGCCGCACCGGAAAGCACTGCCCATGCATTACTCTCTAAGTGAACCTTACCTTCCCTGTCTTCTTTGGTTCCGATTTTCTTCAGATTCTTTGTAATACCGCGAATAAACCAGTCGCCATCCCAAAGTTCTGTATTACAAACTTCACCCACATGTTCTAACATCTCTTTATATCTTGCTACATCCTCCCTGCGATCCAGATACTCTGCCAGTTCAATAAAATTGCGAATCGCCCAATAGTGAAGGAACGATACCATCGCACTTTCACCACCGCCAAGATTCAGACAGTCATTCCAATCTGCACGAAGTCCTTTGCAAATACCGGTCTTCCCAACCTGTCTGGCTGAAAAATCCAGGATTGTCTTCATATGATCATAAACAGTATCCTCGCCCTCATCTGCATATCTGACCTTCTTATCTGCAAAATGAAGATCGCCTGTCTCTTTTATGTATTCCACAATAGACGGAACCAGCCATAGTGCATCATCGGAGCAAGCATCCTCAATGCCATGGATAATATCCTGCTTGTTGATTCCCGGTATTACTGTTGGTGATTTAAACGGTTTTTTCTCATCTTTTTTCTCCTCGAACCATTCCGGTGAGAACAGATGCAGACCATAGCCCTCTGATACCAGACCATTCAACAGCTGTAAGATTCTTTCCTTACATTTTTCCGGATTAGAATGCGGTATCGTCATGGAATCCTGGGCAGTATCCCGATAACCTAAACCGGTTCTTCCTCCAACTTCAATAAAGGAAGCAAATCTGGAGAACATGATATTAACCTCCGACTGATACAGATTCCAAATATTGATCATGGTATTCATACCTTCATTTGGCGTCTGAATCTGCAATCTGGATAACTTATCCTCCCAATATGCTTCTAACTGCTTATATGCATTGTCAACATTGTCTAAGTTGCTGTATTTTTCCCTGATTTTTTTTCCGGTTTCACGATTCCCCTCTCCCAACATAAAAATTACTCTGACTTCTTCTCCCGGATTCAATATCAGATTCTTCTGCAAGGAACCACAGTGATTATTTCCCTTTTCGTAAGAACTGCTGCACTGTCCATTGATCACTGCCACAGGGTTATCCTCTGTATGATAAAGACCCAGAAATTTGTCACGTACGCAGTCAAATCCATCCGGCGACAGATTGGATGTGAAATATTGATAACCAAACTCTTCATAAAATAAATCATGTTCTATTATGCCATCCTCATAAGAAGAACCTGCACAATACAGACTCATCTGAAAATTCTGATTATCGATCATTATATGGTGAAAGGAAAATTCACAATATGAGAACAAACTCAAATTTCTAGGCCTGTTATCCGCATTTTTAATCCGCACGTCCCACAGTTCTACATCATCCTCCATCGGAACGCACATTTTCTGACTTGCTATCAGATTGTCATATTCACACTCATAAACAGAATAGGACAATCCATGTCTGCACCTGTAAGTTGCCTGCTCTAAGGGCTTGCCAACCGGCTGCCAGGATATACTAAAATAGTCACCATTCTCATTATCCCTGATATATACATAATGTCCAGGACGATCCATCGGAACAGAATTCCCCCGAAATCTTGTCACTCTGTGATACTCCGGAGATTTATAAAACATATATCCCCCCGCTGTATGATTGATTACTACACAGGTATCCTTTACTCCCAGATAATTGGTCCAGGAAGTCGGCAAATCCACCCTGTCAATCACATATTCTTTATGCTCATTATCAAAATATCCGTACTTCATCGTCTGCTCCTTATTATTGTTTTTTT
>CAJOPP010000242.1 GCA_905236365.1 uncultured Lachnospiraceae bacterium | reverse complement strand
TTTTGTTTTAAACCCGTCCGAAACCGCTACAAATATATCAAGTTACGAAAATGAAGCGAGTAATGTCTTACCTTTTGGGGGAAACGGGGAAATAGTGCCGATTCCTATCGTTGGGAAAATTGCGTGCGGCGATATTAGGGAAGCAATTGAGAGCTCTAATGAATCTTTCCCCGTGTCGGATTCTCTTTTATCTTCAGGAAACTATTTTTTCCTTCGCGCTAGCGGCGATTCGATGGTAAATGCAAACATAGACGATGGTGATTTAATTCTGATTCGACAGCAAAGCACTGCAAATGACGGGGAAATTGTGGTTGCTAGAGTAGGAGATGATACCGCGCTAAAGCGACTTTTTCATGATAAGAGCAGAAAACTAATTATTCTTCGGTCCGAAAATGACTCATACAAGGATCAGGAATATGTGGGCGTCGAAGTTCAAGGTGTTGCGGTGATGGTAATTAAGCAGTTGAGATAATGACAAGTGACTATTTAGTACAATCCTATTTGCAATTATTAAATGTCTGAACCGGGAACCCTGCCGCAAAACGAGGGCAATGGGGCGTTTTCTGAACAGAAACTCGATGCTGATGCTGATTTGCACCTGGCTATGGCATGTTGCCAGCACCAGGCGGGGTAATAAATATGCATTTGAAGGCATTACTGGACGAAGTCTTTGCCGCCGACATTCTGCATTTACAGAGCCCTACAAGCAGACCTGCACAATTTACTATACCACCAAATGTCTTTATGATAATTCTCCAAAAATACATGGAAAAGAAAGCCCAAAAGCCTGTGTAGCATAATAAAAAATTTAGAGGCAGTGGGTGAGAAATAAGTGAAGAAACGTCGGAGATGATATGTGGTGATGATAAAATGATATCCGCTGTTACTAAGCTATAAAAAAGGTGGGAGATTGAATTGAAAATAATCATTAACTATTATTGTAGATTCCAAAGAGAAAGGCAACTTAAACAAGCGATAAAAAAGCTCAATGGAATGCAGAGATATTATTATTTTGAGCTAAGACAGAGAGAATTTGATGTGTGCGAAGCAAATGTAATCAATTGGCAAGATGTCTCCCTCCATAATAAACCGAGCCATGAGTCGGGGGAATACAATATTTATGTTACTGAAAAACCTTTTGATGATTATTGGTTTTCGCATGAAGAAAGCCAATTCGCAGTTATCAGTACATATGGGTGGGAGGAGTTTTTTGCACCACCCTCACTAGGAGCATATATTCAATACCAGATAATTCAAGCAGCTATACAATTTGAGCTTGATATTGGCGAGCTTGCGCAAATGAGGATGGTTCATAAATCTTCAGAAGGTTGTCTATTTGACTTCTGTCAAATAAAAGGCGAGATCAAGCTGGGCATGAGAGCAGGGGTTATTTGTCCTAAATGTAGAGTCGCATTAAATGGCTTTGGCGTCAATACAGATGCAATAGAGGCAGCCGAAAAAATGCTGAAAACTGTGCGAGCAGAAACAATAGGAAGGCCAATTCAGTTGAATGAGGATGATGCTTTTATAGTGATGAGGTTTTCCAGCAATGACGAAAACGATAATTCATTTAAATACGGAATAAAACCGGCATTAAAAGGACTGGGTATAAATGTAATCCGGGCGGATAGCTCGCTTAACTCGGGTCAGCTGTTAAAAAAAATAAAGGATGGTATCCAGAAGAGCCGCTTTGTAATTGTAAAAGTTGATTCAGAAAATTTGAATGTGTATTTTGAGTTGGGGCTAGCAATGGGGTTAGGTAAGGACGTGCTACTAATTTCCAACCAAGATTATATTCTGCACCTCCCCAGTGATTTGAAAAATTGGGAGTGCTTAACATACAAAAGTGGCGATTACGAAGAACTGAAGACGAGAATAGAGCGTTACTATATGAGTAATTATCATTATATACGCAACTGATTCGTTGAAATGGCTAGTAAGCAGGCGACATACTGCATATTGCGGCCTCTAACGGCAGATGATGCGGCGCTGAACGGCAACGATGCGGTGCCAGCGGCAGACCTCTATGT
>CAJOPP010000241.1 GCA_905236365.1 uncultured Lachnospiraceae bacterium | reverse complement strand
GAATGCTAGAAATTCTTCAAGAACATGTTGATGTTTCTAAAGCAGAACCTCCTGAAATTAGAAACATCGTTGCTTCTTCCAACTACAGTGCAAGCATTGATCTTTTCAGATTCTACGTCTGGTTGGTTTCTGCTGGTTATGATGCCGTATATGAACCCGAGTCATTTCCTGGTTTGATTCTCAAACTGAATGATGCCACATTTAATATCTTTAAATCAGGTAAATTCTTGATATTAGGCTGTGTCGATGAAGCTACCATCAAATCTTCTGAATCATTGTTGTTAAAAATTTTGGATGAGTCGTCAAGTTATTAAATACGCTTTTATTCATACGTAAGTCGGACCTTATGGGTCGGGATACTGTTCATCTGTAATTCGATAGATGGTGTCCTGGTGATAGGTCTCGGACTGTATAACGCCGATTCTTTCACATAGGATCTTCATAAGAACCTCAGGGCGATCGTATGATAACAGGCGAACTCAAGAACAAGATTGACGCATTGTGGAATATTTTCTGGACTGGCGGATTGACCAATCCTCTTGATGTTATCGAACAAATAACCTATCTCATGTTCATTAGGGACCTCGATGATCTAGATGACATCCATGCCAAGGAAGCCGTTCTTCTAGATATCGATTACAAGAGCCTATTTGACGGAGAATTCTCATTCGGTGGAAGGACTGTTGAGTGCAGGACGTTCAAATGGTCCGTATTCAGAGACATGGCCCCCGACAATATGTATGATATTGTTCAGAACGGGGTGTTCCCTTTCATCAAGCAGATACATTCCAATAGGGATTCCGCCTATTCCAAGTATATGGGCGATGCGATATTCAAGATCCCGACACCGCAGAAGCTCTCCCAGATTGTGGACTCTCTCGATGAGATTTACGATTTCATGGGAGATTCCAATGAGAAGGATGTCAGAGGTGATGTGTACGAATATCTTCTTTCGAAGCTCTCTACCTCAGGCACTAACGGTCAGTTCAGGACTCCAAGGCACATAATCAATATGATGGTTCAACTCATGGAACCCAAACCGGATGAGCTCATATGCGATCCGTCATGTGGTACGGCTGGTTTCCTCGTAGCAGCAGGAGATTATCTCAAGAAGAACTACAGCAAGGAGATCTTCTTCGACAAAGACAGGAAGCAGCACTTCAATACGATGATGTTCACTGGATATGATATGGACCGCACCATGTTGAGGATCGGTGCCATGAACATGATGACTCACGGTGTCGACGATCCGCACATCGAGTACAAGGACTCACTATCCGATCAGAATGAGGATGTGGAGAAATATTCGCTCATTCTGGCGAATCCTCCGTTTAAAGGATCCTTGGATGCGGAGATCGTTTCGCAATCTCTGTTAAAAACGGTCAGCACTAAGAAGACGGAGCTCTTGTTTCTTGCTCTCTTCCTTAGGGCTCTCAGAATAGGTGGACGTTGCGCATCGATTGTACCCGACGGTGTACTTTTCGGTTCATCTAAGGCCCATAAGGCCATCAGAAAGGAACTGGTCGACGGGAACAGATTGGAGGCTGTAATATCGATGCCTTCCGGAGTCTTCAAACCATATGCCGGGGTTTCTACAGCCATCTTGATCTTCACCAAGACCGGGCACGGCGGTACTGATAATGTATGGTTCTACGATATGCAGGCTGATGGTTTCACCCTAGATGACAAGCGTTCACCGATCGAGGAGAACGATATCCCAGATATCATACAGAGATTCAAGAATCTCGATGCAGAGCAATCGAGGGAACGTACCGATAAATCATTCCTGGTCCCGAAACAGGAAATCGTTGACAATGATTATGACCTGTCCATCAACAAGTACAAGAAGGTAATCTATGAGGAAGTGAAGTATCCTCCGTCCAAGGAGATCGTGGAAGAGATGGAATCCCTCACCGAACAGCTTCTTGTCGAACTCAAAAAGCTGAAGGAAATGCTCTGAGGCTCACATGTTGAATAATTCTACGACACCTGAACAAGTCGTTGACAAGATGTTTGATGATTTGGTCAAATCCAGATTTATCGAGATGTTTGGAACTTCAATCAATCCAAAATATGGCTCTGTAAAAATCGAGGAATTAGTGTCCAAGGATATTGAGAAAGTTGCCAAAAGATATGATTTAGAAGATGAAATCAACTATATCGATATCTCTTCAATCAACAAAGAATCAAGAACAATAGTCGGAACTACAGTTTATTTGGTAAAAGATGCACCTTCAAGAGCGCAACAGTGTGTTTGTAAAGGAGATATTTTGCTTTCCAATGTACGTCCAAATTTGAAAACGCTGGCTATTGTCACTTCGAATGAAGATAAACTTGTATGCTCAACTGGATTCACGGTTTTACGCTGTACCAAATCCTGTCCAGAGTATCTCATAATTGCCATAACCGAGGATCACTTCACTAATAAGTTGGTAAAGAAAGTGACAGGATCGAATTATCCTGCAGTGACATCTAAAGATGTTCTCAAATCTACCATTCCCAATGCTCCGTTTGAACTACAAAAGCAATTTGCAGTGTTTGTTCAACAGGTCGATAAATCGAAAGTTATCTACAAAGAGGTGGTTTCGAAATTTGACGATTTAATCAAATCCAGATTCATCGAGATGTTTGATAAATACAAAACAAACATGAGGGCTCTGGATGTGGTTTGTGATTCGATTACGGCGGGAGGCGATAAACCCAATTTAGTTTCATCTGTTAAAACGAAAGAGTGTCCACACCCAATCTATTCTAACGGTGAAACAAATATGGGGTTATTTGGATACACAGATGGATATATCATAGGTAAGCCAGCAGTTACAATTTCTGCTAGAGGTACTATTGGATTTGTAGCTGTTCGTGATGCGTTTTTTACACCAATTGTTCGTTTAATAACACTGATTCCGTCAACTAATTTAAACTGCATTTATCTCAAATACGCACTCGAAGGATCTATTTCGGGTAATGCGGGCAGCAGTATTCAACAACTAACTGTCCCTAATGTCAAGAATATTAAGATTCCTTTACCGCCATTTGATGAACAAACTGCATTCGAAACGTTCGTTAAACAAATAGACAAAATGAAAACAGTACTTCTGTCATATGTGATTTCCAATGTCAATAAAGGTAGTATGAATAGTTAAAGTAGCATAGGTTGTTGATTAATGTGGCAGATCATTCTATTAAGGATTTAGAGTTTAGTCAAATTAAGTTTGGCAATACTGATGCACGTACTGAATTAATTCATTCTCCTGATTTGTTGCTGGATGGGTTCTTTGATGAATATGGTTATATCAATAAGTTAAAGGATGAACGTTTTTTCTTAGTCTATGGTTTGAAAGGATCTGGCAAAACCGCCATAGGCTCAAGATTGAAACTTTTATCTGAGAGTGATCCTTCGCTCTTTGTTGAGCAATATACTCTTGAGAGATTCAATTATACTTTGTTCGAAGGTATGGGTTATTCAAGAGGTGATTCGAATAACGGTAAACATTCTAGAAAAATGCCAGAAATTCAGAATATTAAAGCATGGGAGATTGTCTTGTATACAGCCTTATTGACAATGTTTTCTGAGAATGATCAACTTAAATCAAAGCACGGCAAACGTGTTTTCGAGGTAATTGATTCCTTGAAGAAGTGGGGTATAATTTCTCCATCCGATTTTGCCACTATAGTCAATAAAATGTCAAAAAGCAGTATTATTGCGGATTTAAAAGTAATAAAGTATGAGAAAACAACATCTTTAGAATCAGTCAATGGATATGATGCCGCGTATGAGAATCTAAGAGATGCTGTTTATGATGCAGATCTCAAACAGAAGAATCTTTTGATTATTGATGGAATGGATTCTATCGTTTCAGAACGTGAAGTTCAGAATCGTGTTCTTTCCGGTCTTTTACACGCCACTAGTGAAATCAACAGCGATCTACGTGAGCATGAGGTCAATGCAAAGATTATTCTTCTTTGTAGGAAAGATTTGTTAGACTCTTTAAAAGATCCAAATAAACAAAAGATAATCAAAGATTATGGAATAGAGCTTGATTGGTATGATCATGGGGTAGCCCGCGATGAGATTAATTTAATTAAGTTATTGAATCTCAGAGCTAGCATATCTCTAAATAGGGATGTAAATTTATTTTCAGATTTTTTTGGTTCTAAAGTCAATAATAAGGATACTTACAAATTCATTCTTGACCATACTATGCATATACCTAGGGACATCATATGCCTGATGCATGAAATTCAAAAAGTATACAAGAACGACGAGATGAATTCTAGTCGTTTTAATGCTGCTGTAAAAACGTATTCTGCTGATTATTTTTATGGAGAAATCCAGGATGAATTAGTTGGCATAATGTCGCAAGAAGAAACGGATTTGATCTTTAAGCTGATTTCAGAGAATAGAAAGTATAGGACTTCTATGGTGGAGTTAAAAACTAAGGCTAAGAAACTTTCTATCGATATGAAAGGTATCGATCTGGAGAATATTCTTTCTCTCCTATATGATATCGGTGCAATAGGTAATGTTCGTAAAGTTGAAGGAAAGGATACTTATTCATTCAAATATAGGGATAGATGGAGCTCATTTAATCCAAATGACGAATTGATTATTCATCTCGCCCTTCAACAAGCTTTGAATGTTCGCGGCGGTTATTCGAATAACGAGGTAGATTATGACTGAGCTGGATTATTTCGATACTCTCATCAAATCCAGATTTACTGAGATGTTTGGGGATATCAAACAATCTCCATACCCATTTAAACGTGGTTATCAATTATTCAAATTTTCAAGTGGTAAATTTCTTGAAGAATCAAAGAGAACGATCGATGGGATCCCAGTTTATGGTGGTAATGGGATTTCTTGGTATACAGATACGCCACTACTAACATCGCCTACAATTGTAATTGGACGTGTGGGGGTTTATTGTGGTAATGTCAGGTTAGTAAAAGATCCGTGCTGGGTTACTGATAATGCAATCTATATCAAATCGTTCCATACTAATGATTTAGAGATAGAATTTGTTAAACAATTGATGGTTCTGATGGATTTTCATCAATATTCTGATGAATCTGCTCAACCTAAGATTACTCAAAAGCCTCTTGAAGAATCGGAGTATATAGTTCCACCAATAGAGTTGCAGAGAGAATTTATCAACTTCTGTAATCAAGTTGACAAATCTAAAGTTATTTACAAAGAAGTGGTTTCGAAGTTCGACGATTTAATCAAATCCAGATTTATCGAGATGTTTGGTAACCCACTTTATCAAACATCAGATTATGCATATGCCCCCATCAATTCATTTGCTAAATGTGTTGCTGGCGCTACACCTTCTACTGCTGTAAATGAATACTGGGAAGGAGGAGACATCCCATGGCTAAGCTCTGGTGAAGTTAATAAAGGGCGCATTTACTCAACTGAAAAAACAATCACTCAAAAAGGATATGACAACTGCAGCACTCACCTCGTGCCAGCACATACGGTTTTGATTGCACTCGCGGGTCAGGGGAAGACCCGCGGAACAGTGGCCGTTGCCGAGATTGCGCTGTGCACAAACCAGTCTATTTGTTCCATTTTAACAGACGATTCTATTGATACTGATTACCTCTTTCATGCTCTAAAAATACAGTACGATCGCATAAGATCCATGTCAAACGGAGATGGAGGTAGGGGAGGGCTTAATCTAGAAATAGTTGGAAAAATCACAGTTCCGAAACCACCTATTGAACTTCAGAAACAATTTGCTAAGTTTGTCAATCAAGTCGATAAATCGAAATCTATCTTACTAGACTCTATATTGAATAGCCTTAAAACATAACAATGTCGCTAACATTCGAAACATGTTCTACGATATGATTAAGTCTGTTGAATCTAGGATGAGAGACCATCTCTCATCCTATCAAATGTCTTTGCTTCACGATATTCTCGTTGAAACCCTTTCCAATCCTACATCAGATGAATCTTTTCGTGAATTCGGCACATCTCAAGTGAATTAATTTCTCGTGCAAAATCATTGATTTTCTAAAGATCCGGGGAAGAAAACGGTCTCGGATCCTTCAGTTTTTACGCATTTCCCGAAGCGGAGCACATAGCTACCGCTACTATGATCAAGCGTACCAGGCAATAGAT
>CAJOPP010000240.1 GCA_905236365.1 uncultured Lachnospiraceae bacterium | reverse complement strand
AGGTATGCTTTAGCTCGTGCCCGAAATGGAAAACATATAGCATATCCGGCAACGTCCGGCTTAAGTAAATGACATTGGTTCAGACGTACGCCACCGAGTGAACTGTAACCCCCGACATCTTGACATTAGTCACCAAACAGTAATCCTTATTGGACAATAAAGAAAAGGTACAAATTAATCAACTCGCACCTTTTCTTTATCAAATAATCATTTATTTCTATGTAAAATATTTTTTCCAGTATGCATCTTGCAGTTAATGAGAGTTGCCGCCTGAGCAGTTACAAGCAATCGTGAATTCCATCTGTGACCCAAAGAAGACACAGACATATCCTTGAAATTTATTTTCTTAGTGATGGAACAAACGAATTCCTGTAAATGCCATTACAATGTCGTACTGATCGCAACATTCAATCACAAGATCATCCCGAACAGAGCCACCCGGTTGTGCAATATATTTTACACCACTCTTATGTGCTCTCTCAATATTGTCAGAGAATGGGAAAAATGCATCGGAGCCCAATGTAACATCAGTATTGCCATCTAACCATGCTCTCTTTTCCTCTCTGGTAAAAACTTCCGGTTTTACTTTGAAGCGTTTCTGCCATTCACCCTCACGAAGTACATCCTCATATTCATCTCCGATATAGACATCAATGGCATTGTCACGGTCTGCACGACCTAATCCATCTATAAACTGAAGCCCCAATACCTGTGGAGACTGACGCAAATACCAGTTATCTGCTTTCTGACCGGCTAATCTTGTACAATGAATACGCGACTGCTGTCCGGCACCGATACCAATTGCCTGCCCCCCTTTTACATAACATACAGAATTGGACTGAGTATATTTTAACGTAATTAAAGCAATCTTAATATCAATCAATGCCGACTCTGGAATATCTTTATTTTTTGTTACAATATTAGATAACAACTCTGCATCGATATTTAACTCATTTCTTCCCTGCTCAAAAGTAATTCCATATACTTGCTTCTTCTCTAACTCTGCCGGAACATAATCCGGATCAATCTGAATCACATTATAGTTGCCCTTCTTCTTTGCCTTCAGCAATTCCAACGCTTCTTCAGTATAGCCCGGTGCAATTACACCATCAGATACCTCACGCTTAATCAATCTAGCAGTATCAACATCACATACATCCGAAAGTGCAATAAAATCTCCAAAAGAAGACATACGATCCGCCCCTCTTGCTCTTGCATAGGCATTGGCAAGCGGAGATAACTCTCCAAGATCATCTACCCAGTAAATCTTTGCCAATGTATCATCTAACGGAAGACCCACTGCTGCTCCGGCAGGGGAAACATGTTTAAAGGAGGTTGCCGCCGGAAGACCCGTTGCTTCCTTCAATTCCTTTACCAGTTGCCAGCCATTAAATGCATCTAAGAAATTGATATAACCTGGCTTTCCATTCAACACAGTAACCGGAAGGTCGCTACCATCCTCCATGTAAATTCTTGACGGTTTCTGATTTGGATTGCATCCATACTTTAATTCAATCTCGTTCATTTTGTACTCCTATCCCTTCGTATTATTCTATCATCATAACTTCTGCCTTATTGATTCTTATTTATAATCTTCGTCTCATATTCACCAGTCTCAATATCAATGAATCGAACAAACAAAGATACCTTATTCTCTTCATTCAAACTGTTCCATACCATATCGGTAAAACTATTGATATCGCCTTTGATATCTACCCACTTAGGTTCTCCCTCAAAGCTAGGAAGCGGTTCTTCATTTCTTGCATAAGTATGAATGAAACGTCCCTCTCCCGCCTTTGGATTCTCATAGGAAAAAGTATAGCGGTTACTTGAATCCGGATCTCCATTATTACTCTTTAAAATGGACATTGAATAGTCATACTGTCCATTTGCAATGTGCAGCACACCTGAAATACGAGGAGTATAGTTCGGACCATCCGGTTCGAATTCTCTCGTTCTAAGAGACTGTTCAAACGTCAACTCATCATCTAATCCATCGTAAATCGTATCTGTCTGATCACCATTGGTCACAATTGTCCGATTGCCCAATACCCGAACCGGTGCATAAATAATCAGGCTGGGATCCTCTAATTTTGCCGGATCAAAGGCTTCTGTACGAATACCTTCCCCTTCTGTCACAAACACACGATTGCGACTGTTGGAACTTCTCCCCATGATAAAATAAGCTGTTACTGCCTTTTTTCCATCTTCCGTTCTGCCAATCACAATTCCTCTACCAGGGTATGTGTTATTCTTCAGTTCTGTTTCTAACGATAACTTCTGCATTACGCAATATCCTCCTTCGAATAAAAACTCTAACCTATCATACCGAAAAAATGATAAGTTTGCAAGAGTTATTATATGCTCTCGCTTTTTTCACTTTTCTCCTGCATCTTCCAATTCCATCTGCTCTACAATGTCAAACATATGATTTAAAAGATCAATCAGCTTTCTGGCATCTTCCGCCCCCATCCTCCGAATGACCTCGCTCATCCATTCCCTTTTCTTTTCCTCTTCTTCGGCACACAGTGCTGCCCCCTCTTCTGTAAGCGTAATATAGACATTTCTCCTGTCCATCTTGGAATTTTCTCTTTGCAACAGACCTTTATTCTCCAAGATACTGATTTTCTTAGATGCTGCAGACATAGACATTCCCATTAGTTCCGTCAATTCCCTCAATGTAACACCATTCTTCTTAAGTGCCTTTTCTCCACATAACTCTAATGAATCTTGATCAGTTAAAAACCCCCCCTTTTTTTTCTTTAGTATATGAGAAATTCCTACCAACATCAAAAACTCTATATTGGACAGATTTCCTTTTTTTAACTTCGGTGAACAGACATGTAGTCGATGTGACACCTTAAAAAAATCTTGTATTATACTATCCATGTTTTCCCTCATTTCACTCTTTTCGTTTGAATGTCAAAACAATATTTCAGAACTACTTCCGACTCGTCACCTGCAAAGAAATAGGTCCTGTAGAAACCTACAGAACCTATTTCTTATAATACGATTCTACTTTATCAGAAAAGGTATGCTCTCAGTCTCTTTCGCTCCCTAACCAATACTCCGCAATAAACTACATATAGGAGTGAAAAATCACTATTATCAATCTTTATAAATACAGATTCGCTTCTTCTTTTCTTTCTTTTCAATATACAGTTTTGCATCTGCTAATTTAAAAATCTGTTCCATATCAACGTTCTCATCAATGACAAACTCATGTACTCCAATACTAATATTCACATAATATGGCTTATCACTCTGCTCATTAAACTCACGGAAAGATATTCGAATCCTCTCCTTGATCACCTCCGGGAAATTTTCCTGATTAACGATTGCAAATGCCGCAAACTCGTCTCCTCCCATTCTTCCTACCACATCCGAACTGCGGAAAGAATCGGAAAGTATTCTGGCAATCGTTTTGATTGCAAAGTCACCATCTTCGTGTCCAAACTCATCATTTACAATCTTCAGATTATCCATATCTGCATAAACAGCCACCGCTTTTTTGCCATAATTTTCCTCATTATTTAAAATCGATTGAATAGTCTGGAAAAAACCTCTACGATTGGTTACACCAGTCATAGGATCTATACGACTCATCTGATCAAGAACTTTATTGGTAGCAACAGATTGGGCAAGACTATTCTCTAATTCTTTCTTAATCTCATTCTGTTCCTTAATAATGCTCATGGCCTCCATCGATACACTGATCTGACACGCAACCTGCTGTGCATACCTAAATGAATCCAATTCTGTTTCCAAAAGTATTAATCCATATTGAACTTCATTTGAAAACAGCGGCAACAACAACATATCAAAGCGACGATCCTTCGGCATGAATTTGTCCGAAAAAATCTCATTCAATCCAGCTTCGCCCTCAAAGTCTGGATATAAACTAACGTTATCCCGATCGTGTGATCCCTTTATATATAATTTATCAGGCATATTCCATTTGCCTTGACCCGTATTGATAATACCTTTTTCATAAATATAAATATAACTGGATGCATATCCCATCATCTGAAGTTTCATAATAACTGTCTCGTATCGTTTAGACTCATCATGAAATTGCTGCAGCAACATATCTCTGGTAATATTCGAAAGTAAAGTTTGATATGTTTTATCCTGCTCATTGGTTAGCAGATTCTTGGTCCTGACATTACTCGTAAAATTTTCTCTCAGATTTGTGATCTTTTCCATCAACCACAAACGTTGATTTGCATCTTCAACCTTAACACTGATATATCGATACAAAATCTGGTCAATCAGAAAAAGAGTCTCCAAACTAATGTGACCTCTTTCATTAAGCTGTATATATTTGCTATATTCTGTCTCTAATTCTTCCTCCTGCATCCTCAATGTACCATCAGGCTGTATCATTCCAAAGTAATATACAAAATACTGTTTGAGAATATTTGTTGCTTGTATTTTCTCCGATTCATCATAGAAAATATTAAAATATTCTTCGATCAGTTCATCAGCTAAATAGGTAACAAACTCCTCTTTTTGTAGCTTCAGCATATTCTCAGTAATTCGTTTTGCAATGTGCTCATTATTGCATCCGCAAGACTCTCTGATCACTAATCTGGAAGCAACTTTCTCATCTACATACTTTCCCGCAACCAAATCCGGACATGCCAACACTGCCCGATAGGCAATTTCCTTGATATCTGCTCTGACAGATGTAAGATGCGGTTCAATCATAATAGAAAATCGCGAATCATCAAATCCGGTAATCAGCACATCTTTCCCTGGTTCTAAATTCATATTCTTCAAAGCCGTATATCCACTTACTGCCATCTGATCATTAGCATAAACAATCGCTTCAATATCGGGGTTTGCTTTTATCAACTCTTCTGTAATCTCCGGATAAAACTCCGTAAAATCCCCATATGCAATCAGATTTTCTGAATCATCCAATCCATATTGCTTCACCGCTTCCCGATATGCCTCTAAACGTTCAATAGCATCCTGATTAGTCTTAGGGCCACTGACAAAGCCTATTTTATTACAATTGTGGAACTTTGCGAGATGCTGAACCGCTTGTTTGATTCCCGACTGATTGTCAATTGTAATACTGTGATATCCTTCCTCCGAACCAACTAAAAGTAAAATAGGAATATCCCCAAATTCCTTAAGAAATTCCTTTTTCCTTTCCGGCTCCAACAGTGAGGTTATCACTCCATATTCAATTATAACAGCATCAAATGACTGCGATTGCGTACAACTGTAAAGAACATTATACTGATAAAGATAGCGTAATAACTCCTCATCACTTGGTTTGTTTTTTACATTGATAATACCTCCCGGTATAATAAAAAGGTTTGCGTCTAACTTTTTAGCGGCCTCCAATGCCCCTTCACAAACAGCGTCGGAAAACTCTGTATCCAGCATTCCAACAAATAATGCGATATTCATCCTTCTTTCCATAATACCATTCCCATTCACTTCTCAAATTCTTTCAATTGTTTGTTACTTTTATTTACGATTAAAATTAATTTTACTATATCATATTATCATAATAATTACTAGTGAATTTTTTCTCACAATCGCATATCCTGTAGGTTACTGTTCAGACGCAATGTCATGATGTCGGGGTCAAAACTATGCATTTTGGTTTTTCTTCGTCAAGTTGCACATACAATATGCATCGCAACAAATTCAGGTTACAGAAGTAAAACTACCTCAAACCAATTATTCGATTATAAAGTTATGAATCATCTGGCGAATCAATGGATATAAATCTGCCTTTAATTCCGGCAATTCTACCGGCTGTTTATAAAGAATTACATTATGTGCTGTGGAGTTCACCAGTTCTATGATCATAAACAATAACATTTCCGGATTACGAAACTCTTGATCTGCCTCTTCAAAAAGTTTATTTATAAAATCTTCTACATTTTTTCCTTTTTCTGCCGGTATATTTAAAATGGCATGTCTAAAAATTCCCCAACTAAGATTTTTTGCAATAAACCGAAGCAACCGTTTGTTTTCATTTAGCTGATTTAATATATTGTCTACCAAAAAGATAATTTTATCTTCAAACTCCTGCACATCACTTTCTATTAACGCAAACTGTGCCTTTTCAAAAATCTGAATCGCTTTCTTTCTTACCAAATAATCCCTGACCTCATATTTATCTTTAAAATACAGATAAAAGGTTCCCTTTGCCAATTCCGCTTTTTTCATAATATCTGCGATTGAAGTATTATTGACTCCCTTTTGAATAAAAAGTGCAAAGGCCGAATTTATAATCGCATCTTTTTTTTGTTTCTTGTTTTCCTCGACTTTTCCCATAACACACCTCCATCATAAAACTGGCACCTGTTTTTATACTATACGATAATACCGCTCGTTGGCAAGTAAATATTGATTAAGATGTGCAAGTCTAATTTCAAATCATCATTATTCATCATCTGAAGATACGCCTGCCGTCTGAAAAATAAATTTTACTTTTCCATCCATTCCATCAGCAATTCCCGAAAAGGATTTATAGGAATCTGCACCCTCCGTCAGTGAGCGGAAGCGTTCAACTACAGTTTTTATTGTATCATCATATTCTTTCTGCAACTTACCTGTTCCATCTAGCCTGAAACGTTGAATACCACTTACCAAATCAACCGAACCACTGGTCAATTCACCGACACCACTACTAACATCTTTCGTAGATTCTTTCAGTTTTGATGCACCCTTACTTAATTTATCAGCACCCGCAGATAGTTGGTTTGCAGAAGATTTAAGCGTTGTAGTATTCTTCGTCAATTGTCCTGCTCCTGACGTCAATTCCGCACCTTTTTCATTCAACGATTTCGCACCATTTAACAATGTATCATTATTGGTGCTCAACGACTGGAGACCTGAATACAGACTTGAAACCCCTGCAGTAACACCCGTAATTCCTTCCTTAATCGCTGCATCTCCACTCTTTATTGATTCTCCTCCTGCGATCAGTTCCGGTGCTTTCGCATTCAAAGATGCCATTGTACCTGCAATCGTTGCCGCACCCTGTCCAAGGCTGGAAGATGATGATGTAGCACTCTCCAACGCTGCTATATTCTGTGAAACAGCCGCCAATGCTGCTTTTTGATCCTCTGTCAGATTATCTGCTTCCGCCAGATCCGCAACTGTTTCTTTCAAACTTGCCAATGAACCATTGATTTGGCTAATCCCCTCTGACACCTGTGCTGAACCGGCTGCCAACGCCTGTGTATTATCTGTATTAACAAGCTCATTTACGCCACTGATATAAGAAGCCAGACCATTTGAAAACTGATTATATTGATCCGGGAAGCCCTTTGTCATTGTGTATAACTGAGCAGCGCCACTATCAATTAGTTTCTCACCCTCCACATAACTGTTAACACCTTCTACCAGACTCTTTGTTCCACTGACATATTGATTTGTTCCCTCCATCAGACTTTTTACTCCGTCTGTATATTTCGAAATACCATCTGCTAATTTTCCGGCTCCATCAGCTAAATCGGAAACTCCTTTAGTTACATCCCCCACACCTGCTGCATACTCCTGAAAACTACTCTGTAATTTAGACAAACCATCCGAGAGATCTTCCGACCCTGCCAACAGATCATCCGTAGCATTTACCAGCTCATCTACTGCTTTTTCCACATCATTAATATCACTGTCATCCTCTAACCTGATATCTGTAAATTCATCTGATGTTGCTACTGTATAAATTGATCCAATTGAAAAATCGGTCACATCTGCCTGAATTATCACAGTATCACTTAATTTTTTATCCATTTCTTTCTGTAGATCATCCGACAGGTTCAGACTTTCAGATAACCCCGGCATACCGTATACCACCAATATCTGATTGGAACCTTCCGATACAATTTTCCCCTGACTGACGGTCACATTTGAAAACTGATCGACTGGAAATATCACAGCAGAAGCCATCAAAAACGGAGTATTCAACTCTGTCTTTTTTCCCTCAATCTCATCTTCATACGTCGCACGGTTTTCATACTGAATCGTAATCGTAAGCTCCCCGCTTTTGCCCTTCAGCTCAGAAGGTAAAATATTTTTTCCATCCAATTGATAGGAGATTTTGACCCCTACCGGAAGTTCTTCATCTGTCGTACCCTGATAATAGATATCCTTATTCTCTGTCTGCCAGGTAAGCTTGCCATCCTGACCTGCCTTATAAGTTTCCTCTCCTTTTACATTTTTAATATCCTTCAGATTGGACTGATCTGTTAGTTCTCCTGTTCCCGTCACATTTTTTAACCAGTCAGAAACAATCACCTGATCCACAGTTCCGTCATCTTTCAAATTCACATAAACGGTTTCTTCCTTTTCTACATCCTCAGTAGCAAAAGCAACTGTTCCCTCTCCCACTGTAAGACCCAACAGCATTGCTGTACTAAGAACCACTGCACATGTCTTTTTTAAATATTTCATAATCAATTCCTCCTTAATCAATCAGATTTTCATATTATTAATTCTCCGAGTTCTAAATATCATAACATTATTTTGCACTTTCAATCCGACCGCTGATTCTGTGTTTCTTTCCTGAAACATGTCTCAGATTCCAAGTTGTTTTGCAGATTAATCCATCAAACAGCCAAAGCAGCGCCGGTAATATACATATTACAATCAAAACACTGATAACTGCACCTCTTGCTAACAATGTACAAATTGCTGCAATCATATCAATACTCGAATACAAGCAGATTCCAAACGTCGCTGCAAAGAAGCAGGAACCACTAATGATAATTGACTTAATGGACGTTTTATGGGCAATCGATACCGCTTCTTTTTTTGTTTTCCCATTAAAACGCTCTTTGTAATACCGACTCGTCATCAAAATAGCATAATCCACTGTTGCTCCTAACTGAATACTGCCAATAACAATACTTGCAACAAAAGGAAGAGAACTATTGCTATAATAAGGAATAGCCATATTGATAAAGATAGCAAATTCAATTACCGATACCAAAATCACCGGCAAAGAGAGCGATTTAAAAGTAATCATAATAATAACAAAAATTGCAATAATTGAAAGATAATTAACCCTTTTCAAGTCAACATCCGTTACATCCATCAAATCCTTGGTAAGCGGTGCTTCACCAATCACCATAGAACCGGAATCCAGCTGCTTTACAATTCGATCCAGTTCTGCAATCTGTTCATTTACTTCATCTGTTGCTGTCTTATAGTCAGAGCACACAAACATCAATTCATAATTATCGCCAGATAACATCTCTTTGTATTTCTTTGGAATCATACTTTCCGGAACACTTGCTCCCAAAAAGGAATTCATTCCAACTACCCATTTTACACCATCAACTTCTTCCATCTCTTTGATGGCCTCTGCCTTGCTCTTTGCTTCCAACCCGGAAGGAAGCATAACCACATGCATAACATTCATCTTGAATTCCTCTTCCAATTTCTGATTCGCAATCGTAGATGGAATCTCTTCCGGCAATCCGGCATCCAGATTATAATAAATCGATACATGATTATTGCCGTAAGCTGCCGGGACGATACCAATTACCAAAACAGCAACCGCAACCCATCTTCCTTTGATAATCCAGTCTGAAAGTTTGTGAAACTGCGGTAATAACTCCTTATGGGAAGTTTTCTCTATCCATTTATCAAACACAAGAATCAGACAAGGTAACAACGTCACACAGACGATTACTCCGATGATAACCCCCTTCGACATAACAAGCCCAAGATCTCTTCCAAGTGCAAATGTCATCACACACAATGCAACAAATCCTGCTACTGTCGTAAGAGAACTTCCGCATACGGAACGAAATGTATTAGAAATCGCATGCGCCATTGCCCGTTCCTTATCATCCGGAAAGCGTTCTTTATTTGCCCTGTAACTTTCCAATAGAAAAATGGAATAATCCATTGTAACGCCTAACTGAAGAACAGCTGTTAATGCCGTTGTGATATAACTAGTCTCACCTAAAAAGTAATTACTTCCCAGATTATATAGGATTGCAAGCCCGATATCGCCCAGAAAAATAATCGGTGTAAGAAAAGAATCCATTGTAAACATCAATACAATAAACGTACAAACTGCTGCAATCACCACATAAATAGGAATCTGCTTTAATGCTAAATCTTTTATATCTGTCACCAGACCTGTCATACCGGACAGGAAGCATTTTTCTCCCACCAACTTTCTTAATGAAGTGATTGCCTCCATGGAATTGTCTGCTGAAGTGGTATCATCAAACAAAACAATCATCATAGTTGCATCACCATGAAACAAGGTCTCTTGCAGTTCCTTTGGCAGCATCTCTATGGGAACAGTTATATCCATGATACTGTCATACCATATAACATCGCTTACATGCTCTACCTCTGCAATCTCCTCTTTCAAAGCACTGACATCTTTCCAGTCCATATTCTCAACAACGACCATTGAGAATCCACCCATACCAAACTCATCCACCATAAGATCCTGTCCAGACACTGTTTCTAACGTATCAGGAAGGTAACTCAAAAGATCATAGTTTATTCTGGTCTTCGCCATTCCGATAATAGACGGAATAATCAGCAAAACACTCAAAATTATGATAAGTGCTTTATGTTTAGTAATCCATTTGCCAACTGCAATCATAATAGTTTCTCCTTTCAAAAAATGAACTTTGGTCATTTATTTTTTTCACACTATACAACAAAAATGACCATTAGTCAATATTTTTTTCAAAAAAAGATTATATTTCACTTTTTTTTCACACGAGATTCATTCCAACAGGCTTCCGGCTCCGCCCAATTCACACAAAAAAAAAGCGAGAATACAAATGCCGGAATCACATTTGTACTCTCACTCTTTTAATCCATTATTATAATATCATTATTCATTCAAGCTTATACTTAGTTTCCAAAGAAGTCAAAGAAGTCTTCCGGATACATAAATTGTTCACTCTCCTGTCCTGATCCATCATCCGGAAATTCCTCCTCAAACTCACTTTGATGATCCTTCTTATCATCCTGACTTCCTTCATTTGACGGCATATCTTTCTTAGCGCCTAGCGTAACCGACAGATTCACTTCCTCATATTCACCTTTTTCATTGTTACGCTGTACAACCATATCCACTTTTTCGCCAGCTTTCTTATTTGCAAGAACACTTTGCAGATTTTGATAAGTCGTCACATCTCTTCCCGCAAACTTGGTAATAATATCACCGGCTTTCAGACCACACTGGTCTGCCGGAGAACCTTCTATAATCTTTACGACATAGATTCCTTTTGGCATATTGAAGCTGTTTGCATAATCATCCGTAATGGTATTGCCCTGAATTCCAAGATATCCCTGTTCACTCTCTTCAATGACTTCATGATTCATCAGATCATTCACGATTGGAATAGCAACAGAAATCGGAATAGCATAACCCATACCTTCTACAGTACTGTCGACAAATTTTACAGTGTTGATACCAATTACTTCACCCTTTGCATTTAACAAAGCACCTCCACTGTTACCCGGATTGATGGCAGCATCTGTCTGTAACAACATCATAGTCTTATCTTCCATATCCACTTCCCGGTTCAATGCACTGACATAACCAACTGTCAATGACTGTCCATACCCTAATGCATTACCAATCGCAATCACTGAATCACCCACCCGAAGATTATCGGATGATCCCATTGCAGCAACCTTAATCGCTTTCAAAGTTTCATCTGTCATATCTTTTGTCTTAACAGTTAATACCGCTAAATCCATTGCAGAATCTGCACCTTTTACCGTTGCCTCAACTGCCGACTGATCACAAAATGATACAGTAAGTTCCTTCGCACCTTCGATTACGTGATTATTGGTAACAATCATAATTTCATCATTGCTTTGGCCGATAATAATGCCCGATCCGGAACCACTCACTTCCTGCTCATAGGACTGAAACCAGGAACGTACTGTTTGAACCGATTTGTTCGTAATTGAAACAATGGATGGCATTACTTCTTCTGCAACATCTGCCACACTACTTGTTGATGTAACCTGCTTTCCGGTATCAGATGATGTTACGACCGTAGCAATCTCTGCAGTCTTCGCATTATTGTTGCCAAGCAACCGATTACCTGCAGTATTGACTCCTACCATAACACCACCGGCAATCAGACCAAATGCAGCTGCAGATGCAATAAATCCCACAACCTTTTTCCCTTTACCATTGGATTTCTTCTTAGTTTTCTTTTCTTTTTGGGCTTGTACTGCTTCCTGTACTGCGAAATCATTTCCCGTGTAGATTCCCTGTCCATACACACTACCCTGACTATAAGGATTGCCTCTGTCTGGTGAAGATTCCGCTGTATGCTGTCCACCTGCATTTTGGATTTCCTGTCTTTGCGGCATCGAACTTTGCAATGCTCCGCTTTGTGATGCCTGATTCTGTGTCATTTCATTCTGAGTCTTGGTACTCTGCGGTGCATTGTTCTGCTCTTCTCCTATTTGTGCCTGTTCATTTTGCGGTATCTGTGTTGCCTCATTCCGAATAGAATCACTCTTTGTTTTCTCATTCTGATTATAAACATTTCCATCATCAGACGAATAATTTTCTTCTGTCACAATGCGTCCTGACACATCCTCTCTTCCATACGGATTCTCATTTCTGCCATAATGATAAGTGGTATCCTGTCCTTCCTGTACATTGTTATTTTCATTCTCCATAGTCAAAACCTGCCTTCCTTTTCTATCATCTGATTAACATCTGTTTTGTTTTCTATGTATGTATCCTAACAATGTTTTGTGACTAAATTGTGACAACCATGTTGCAAATTTGTGATTGTCTGAACCACAACGCATAGTATCCTCTCTTTCCATAACCTTACAATCCGGATTTTTTAATAGTCTTCTTCAATTACTTGAAAATCAAGATAATCAAAATCAACCTCTTCAATAAAATTGTCTTTTGTAAACCTGGTTCTGGAATGTCTTATAAAATCTTCTTTATTAGTATCCAACCAGATTGGTTTTGCCAGATCAAATTCATAACACACCTCTTCCAGAGACTGATACACCTTTTTTGTTCTGGATAAAGTATCATCTTCAATATGAACTACCATATCTTTTTGTAATCTGTTATTTTTTATTAGTTTTCCCCAAATTCGCATTCTTTTGCTCCTAACTGCTTTTTCCGAAAAAAAAGGAACTGTACTTGCAGTTCCTCTCTCCATAAAAAGACTCCTGTCACCCTTCTCTTGCCACTGCTAACATCAGCTTAATTCGATTTTCCTGATTTACCTTTGTGGCCCCCGGATCATAGTCAATCGGTACAATATTCGCCTGTGGATAGATTTCTTTCACTTTCCGGATCATTCCCTTTCCAACAATGTGATTCGGCAAACATCCAAACGGCTGTGCACATATTATATTTCCATATCCACTTTCTGCCAATTCCAACATCTCAGCAGTCAAAAGCCAGCCCTCACCCATCTTATTTCCCAATCCTACAACTCCGGTGATAAGCTGCTTGATATGTGCATACTTGGATGGTGGTGTAAAATCGCTATACTTTGATACTGATTCATACAATACATTTTCTAACATTTCACAATATTTCATCAACGCCTGCACTACTTTTTTCTTTGCCGGATTGCCACCATACAGATTGATATCTTCTATCCGGTTATCAATCTTGAACATCATAAATCCCATAACACCGGGAACCATGATTTCACAATCCTGCTCTACCAGGAAGTTTTCCAGATCATTATTGGCCATAGAGGAATATTTGACATAAATCTCACCGACTATACCAACTTTTGTCTTTTCTACTCTATTTACCGGAATCCTGGCAAAATCCTCTACTATTGCCTTCATGTTCTTTTCCATTCCCTTTGGTGTATAACCTTTGCGTTGCTTGAATTGTTTAGAAAGTTCTTTCACCCATTTCTCGATCAAGGCATCCGCATCTCCCTTATTCACCTCGTAAGAACGGACTTGATTCTTCAAGAGCATAAACAAATCCCCATAAGTCAGACCGATCAAGGCCTGATAAAGCATTTCTAACGTTAACTTAAATCCACTATTTTCTTCTAACCCCGACAGATTCAGGGAAATAACCGGAACATGACCCAGTCCTGCCTTCTGCAACGCTTTACGGAGCAGATGAATATAGTTTGACGCACGACAACCTCCACCGGTCTGGGTAATCATCAGTGCAACTTTATTCACATCATATTTGCCGCTTTGAAGGGCACTGATCATTTGTCCAATTACCAAAAGTGCCGGATAACAAGTGTCGTTATGCACATATTTTAAACCGGTATCCACTACTTTTCTTCCTGTATTTTTTAACAATCCAACGCGATAACCATGCTGTGTAAAAACATTACGCAATAATTTAAAATGCACCGGCAGCATATCGGGAATCAATATCGTGTAATCCTTACGCATCTCTTTCGTAAATTCCACACGTTCTGCACTGTT
>CAJOPP010000239.1 GCA_905236365.1 uncultured Lachnospiraceae bacterium | reverse complement strand
ATTTAGTACACTATATGTGAAAGAAGGTGTGACAATTGGTGAATATGGGAGAGAAATTAAAATCCCTCAGACTAGAAAAGAAATTAACTCAAAAACAAGTCGCAGACAGAATCGGATTAGCTACAAGTGCTATATCATCTTACGAATCTGGAACACGTTATCCATCCTATGACATCCTTGTTAAATTGACTCATATATTTCATGTATCCTCCGATTACTTACTAGGAATAACCAATCAACGAAATGTCGATGTTTCCGGGCTTAATGATAAAGAGATAGAATTGATTTCACAATTAGTAGATACACTTAGAAATAAAAATAACTCTCAATAAAACCACCCCAATGACTATAATCTCTACTACACCTTAATTCCTGCATGTTAAATCTCTATTTTACATTTATCAATACGCTTCCCTAAATACAATACCAACATTCATTCCTTTCCTAAAAACAGGGAACCCTACATCTAATATTTATTAGTTTGCTGCCACAAAAACAAAATACATATAATATATCCATTATTGTTTCCGACAAAATATTATGTGCCCAACCTCATACATTAGATTGGACACATCTATTAACCTGTTAACTTTCTTTATCAACACATAATCTAACATCTACATAATGATACTTCTAAATATACCCTTAACTCTTTATATTTCCTCCATCCAGACGACAAAGCATCTGAACCATCGGCGTCTGTCCCTCCGGTTCCCTCAAAAATTCCTCAAATCCATTATCCTTATAAAACTTCAATATTTTTTCTTCATCGTGACATTCAATCATCACATGTCTTCCACCAACTGCAGACATTGCAGAGTAGATTACTGAAAATGCTGCTTCTAACAACTCTTTCCCTGATATTGTTGTGGAATCTATGTTCGAATTTTTCGCCAATTGACCAATTAAGAAACATGGCACCTCCCGGATTGGAATCCCATGTATTTTACCCCTGTAGCCGTCTATTTCTTTTCTAGCCCGCACCGACATATCATCCGGCAGAATCAGCACCTTAAGGGAAAGTGTGAAATATCCAAGAATCAGAAACTCTCCTTTCTCCATCTTATCCGGATCACAGAGAAAATAAGTCCGGGATTTTAATATATTCTCGAACTCTACTGCCTTTGTATGTAAAAATGACTGTATATCTGCATCCATCTCACATGAAAAAGAGGACAGGATCTCTTCCAATAAATCCCTGTCCTCTCCTAACTGTTCTATGAGTGTTTGGAGCGGGATAAGCACTGTTTTAATAGTAATTCACCCCTATCTCTTTCTTCCTGTGAAAAAGGAGATACTGATGGTTGATTTACCGCTTTTTTTGATTCCATAATGGCTTGTAACTTTTTCAATGCTTCCGGCTCTGTTATCACAAATGACTTATCAAACGTTTCCGTTGCCATAATACCTCTCCTTTCCATAAAAAACTTATTTTCTTGTTTTATACTTATTATATACCATTTGGACTATTGTTACAACCACCAAATTCGATGGGCTATCGTAGCTAATTTAACACTTTTCGTGTAACTTGTAGAAAAATTAGTCTTGAACTTTTCTAATGCACTTTTAGCCATCAATTATAAGCAATAAAACCTCACTCTGCAACAGATCTACGGGGGATCGGTCCTAACTTGTCACACCGCAGAATTGCCAGAAATATACCCAACAGATTTAAGATATAACAAACTATTATCTTTGTTTATCATATTGTTTCCTGTTAATATATCCTGCCTCTTTCTCCTCACTCACCGCCTTTTCCAGTTTTAGAAATGCATCCATCCGGTCGCCACCATACTCAAAATAAATTCCCAAATCATCCATCCTTTGAATATACTGTAAAGCATTTTCCTGTTCCACTGATTGCCTTTCCATCCCATTTTCATTGACTCCAATCAGCTCTTCATAACTTTCTTTCTCTTCCCGTATCACAAACATCTTATGATTATCTGCTATGACATTTTCCTGAATTTCTTCCTGCTTTTCAGAATGCATCTCCGCCTCATTATCAATCAAAGCAGTTCTCTTAGGCACAGATTTTTCCAAGTCCGTAGCATCATTTCTCTCAGCCACAGACTCCCTCTCTACCACAAGCTCCTCAAAAGAAATGATCGGTGCCAATAACTGTTCCTTAGTATAATCATCTTCTGCAATCTTCCCTTCATCCATCAGATAATCCATATACTCCGAACGCCACTTCATATCCATCGGAAGATTACAT
>CAJOPP010000238.1 GCA_905236365.1 uncultured Lachnospiraceae bacterium | reverse complement strand
TCATTGGAATAGTTTCCCCAATCGGTGCTGTCAGATACGACCTCATTTTCAGACTTGCATCCCGAATCAATCAGCCATTGAAGCGTGGTATCCCAATTAATCCCCCACGGAAAGAATCCCTGAACGGTATCATTGTCTGAATATATATTCTTACAGGCAATTGTAGTATCCTGAGGTGAGAACTGCACCCAGATTCGTCCGGATTTTTCCTCTGTCACACGCTTGCTGGAAGGTACATAATCGGCGACACTGTTCCCGCTGCCAAAACTTGCCTCATACCTGCCCATATAGAAACCACCGTAACGTTCTGCACTGCTTATCATTTCCTGATACTCCGGAAGTTCCGTTTCATCATAGTAACCGGAGATATTTCCGCCGGAAAAGTAACTGCCAAAGTCATGCACTTCAAGCGGCGTAACAGTGGTCGGTATCCAGACAAACTCGCTTCCATCCGGGCCAATCACGACCAATCCGGTACGGATCGTCTGTTCACCCTTTTCTTCAGATACTTTGAACGCAGCTGGAATAATTGCGGTATCTCCATATACATCCGTATATCTGCTGACTGTTTCCGTCACTTGTCCGGGTGAAACATCCGCCAAGTCAGTCGATGCAGTATTGTTCTCATCCGTTACAATATCGCTTTCCGACGGTGCAGTTTCATTCTCTGACTTTACGGTATTACCTTCTGCTGTTTCCGTATTAGTCTCCGGTTTTGCGGTATTATTCTCCGGCTTTATGGTATTACTTTCTGCCGTTTCCGTATCACTCTCTAACAATACAGTTTCTTTCTGATTGGTTACATTATCGGTATTATCCGTTTTCGTTTCCTTTATGTAGAGTGCTACGCGAAACGTGACATTCGGATGATGATCATTTCCCGGAAGCGGGTCTCTTACAGCAGCCGGATACTCACTGCCCTGGCATGCACCACCCATGAGGTTATAGCCACCGCCACGCATAACATAATCACTGCCACAACGTTCCTGTGTCCACTCCCAGTTATTGCCGGCGAGATCATAGATGTTGTTTGCTTTTGTTTGTTTCCATTTTCCTGTATATGCTCCGTTCGCTTTGACGGAGAATGTGTCATTGGAATAATTTCCCCAGCTTGTGCTGTCCTTCTTCACTTGTTTAGATGTCTTATTTCCGGAGTCAATCAGCCACTGAAGGGTCGTATCCCAGTTAATTCCCCATGGAAAAAATCCCTGAACGGTATCGTTGTCGGCATACAACCTTCTGCAGGCAGCTGTCGTATTCTGAGGTGAATATCTCACCCAGATTTTACTTTTACTATCTCCTGTAATACGTTTACTTGCCGGAATGTTACTTGCTTCCTTATGACTTGCTTCATATCGTCCCATATAAAACCCGCCGTATTTGTTTACACTTGCCGTCATTTCCTTGTAAGCAGTAAGGTTCGTTTCATCATGATATTCAGAAATAGTTCCGCCCGAAAAATAACTGCCAAACTCACGCACCGCAAGAGGTGTAACCGTTGTCGGAATCCAGACGAACTCACTGCCATCAGGACCAGTCACTACAAGTCCCTTACTTATCCGTTTCTCAGTTTTCGACACCGTAAAGTCTTTCGGAATCACCGCAATATCACCGACAGGATCCTTATATTGACTCAGTTCTTTTGCCTTCTCTCCCGCTCCTATAACCGGCAATGTTTTTTTCCACTGTGCGGCATTTCCGGTATTTTTCTTTACGTTCACCTTAAAACTTTTCTTTGTGACCTGCCTCCATTTATGATCTGTTATCTTTTGAACTGTTACCGTAAGCTTTGTACTTCCGGATTTCTTTGCCTTTACACTCACAGTCAGCGAGTTTTTTTTCAGCACTTTCGTTTTCGGTACAGAAATTATCTTCTTATTCGATGAAGCAACCTTTACCCGCCAGTTCTTCTTTGCTTTCTTAATTTTAATCTTTGTCGTCTCATTAAGCTTAAGTGTCTTTTTTGAGATTGAAATTGTCGTCTTGCTACTCTTCGCCTCAGCGACAGCCGGGACAAAGAGTCCGCAAACGAGTGCAATTATTAACAACTGATAAAACTTCCTTTTAGATCCTGTCATATAATTTTCCTCCTTTCATTCTTGCCGTATGATAGCTACTTCACAAATGTAAATTTATACATCTTATTTCGTATCCCACCATATCCGTTTGTAATAGATATTTATGCCTGTTTTTGATTTCCATGTTCCTATAAAGAAATCATAACACAAACCACCACGTTTGACTACTTTAATCCACCGTTGAAAGCCAGTAGGATTGCGGTAACCTTATTTCAATTCTCTTAGGTGGATTTTATCTTGTTTGAGAAGACTCCCACTTCTATAAGTGGTGAGTATAGAAACAAATATATCTCAGTGGGAGTCCAATCATAGGCAGAGATAAAAGGTTCCGGTGGATTGCAGGAATGGACAGATGAAAATGTCAGCGAAGCTGACGCACATTCCATCAAGTCAATAGTTACTGCCACTATTTCACCCGAATCTCAATTGGCTGATCTAATTCAGTGATCGGGGCATATTCCCATTCCACATAACAATCGTTCTCCTGATAATCCGGTATGGTAAAGGATTGTATTTGAACATTCTCTTTTTCTGCATCCGACATAGCTCGATATCCATCTGCAATTTCTCCTTCCGTGCCATCTTTCCTCTTATAAATCATACTAACCACCTGCTCATAATGTCTATCCACCGTTTCATCTTCCATTTTTTCTCCCTCTACCTCTAATTCAACCAACAGACTTCCATCGTCATTTAATGTCATATTATGCACCGTCGTATTTTCCGGCATATTTTCAATCGTTTTCTCATTGTATGAGATCATTCCCCATTGTTTCTCTTTCGGCAATAATCTCACACCTTTTATAACAGCAGTCAATTCTTTTGCTTCGCTAAAATAAGAACTCTCAATCCACTTTTGCCAGCCTTCTGCATCCTCTGATGCCTGCGTTCCTGAGAATCGTTTGCCATACTCTCTGCCTTTCTCATCTCGTAATACTACTTCAATATCCCTTATAAGATCCGTATTATTCGAATCCATCTGAAAATACACTCCTGCATATGTTGGATAGATATCCACTTTTGGGACATCGATTTTCTGCCCTTCAATCTCTAACTCTTTTTCAATCTGATAACTGTCTACAATTGTTTTATAGTTTTCATCCGGATATAACTCATACACAGATTTTACAAACGGTTCTGACAGATAAGCTTCTCTTGCCTCATCAACATCCGGTTCTGAAGAAGAGATCTTTCTATAAGACACATCACCAAAATCAATCTCAAATCGAATTCGTTCCGGAATCTGATATTTTTCAAATTCCAGTCTACACATATACAGATTTTCAATATCTGTTTCTGCTATTTGCATACCCCAGCTGCCGATTTCCTCTGCTTCCAGCTCTTCTTCTATGGCGTGATCATTGATTGAAAAGGCTCTTTCTCCCTCTTTTTCTCCCTCAAGCGCTGCATCTGTCTTGAAAAAAATTGACACACTCGATGCATCTGTCACCATATAATACACCTGCGAACTGTCCCCATTTTCCGTCACCTGCGTCTCCCCTACATATTGGGCGTATTCATTTTCCAGGCACGCCTTCATGCTCTTATCAAAACAAACTGCTTTTGCGAGATCTCCCAAAATGATCACATCATTCATAGCATAGGCCACAGAAGGAAATACATTGACAATTCCAGTAAATACAAGTACGAAAGCCGCAGCAGCCACTGCTGCCGTCCGCAACCTATACATAAAATGATTTCTTGTTTTTTCTCTCCTGTTCTTTTTCCGATGAGCTTGCTCTACCCCCGCCTTTTCTGCATTCCAATCCATCACATCTCCTGTTTTTTCTAATATATTTTCCATTTTCCCCCTATTCTTCGGTTCAATACTCAACGCTTCTGTCAAATATTTTTCATCAATTTCATCCATTTTCTGAAACAAGTCCAGTCCACTCATACCGTTATGCCTCCTTTTTCATTCTTTTATTCATTTCATTAACCCATTGGTGTCTACTTATACGCAACATGCTCCGCATTTTCAAAATTATTTTCCTTTGCAAATTCTCTCTTCTCACACCGGAATTCCCTCTTGTTTTAAGTATTTCTGAAACTCTTTTCGCGTACGAGACAGTCTCATCTTTATTGCACTTTCTTTCAGATCAAACAGCTCTGCCAGTTCCTTAATGGATTCTGCCTGCCAATATCTTCTGACAAACAGCTTTCTGGTTTCCGGCTCCAGGTTTTCCAAAAAATGATTGATCAGTTCTTTCCACTCCACATTTTCATACTCACTTTTTGTGCCCGGCAAAACACTCTCTAATTCCTCACACACCTCTGACAATTCCATATTCTTCATCCTTTCCTTATTTCTACGATATGCATCAATTGCAAGGTTTCTTGTGATTCGTGCAGCATAATTTTTTAACGAATCCGGTCTCTCCGGTGGAATTGCATTCCATAATTTCAAATAAGTGTCATTCACGCATTCATCCGCATCCTCTTTTGTAGGAGCTATGTTTTTTGCGATATGATAAAGCAGTCCATGGTAAGCATGACTCACTTCATCGATAGCAGTGTGATCCCGTTGCCAGAATAATTCTATAATCTGGTTTTCATTCATAATCCTTTGTTCTTCCATATCTAATCTCCTCAAATAATATGAATCTGTATCGGCGTATACTCCCTTTGTCTACAACAGTGACACATACGTCTCTTGCCATTCATCTGTTATGACGCATCGGATTATCATTTCGTCACATTTTTTTAATATTTTTACTCTTGTTTAATATTTCTACTCTTGTTTTTAATCGCTTGTTTCAGCACCCTCGTGCCGTTTCGCTTAACAATGTACGTTTAGTTTTCTCACAGCACACCAAAAATACCGAAACCAGACATCCTCTATCCGGTTTCGGTATTTCAATCCTTATCATCCTGTTTTTTTACCTCTAACGTCTCACAAAATCTACATGTCTCATCGTTGCAAATCTTTGCCTCTTCCATTCTGATATCACAATGAAAGACATGCTTTAACGGATGTTCCTCGCTTCCATATAGTCTGCTTTCATAGATAATTCCCAGCTCCTTTAATCTCTTTTCCAGCAATGGAGCCTGATCCATTAGAAAATCGCCATAGCAGGTCATCAAAAATGTAGGCGGAAAATCCTCATTTATGTACTTTGTTACACATATTCTGTCCAGTTCTTTTTCCAGTTCTTTTTCCGGCATGAGTTCCTTCATAAAGCCGTCCATCTCTCTCTTATTTGCCTTGACATCATAAAAGCCGCAATTCAGTGCAACCGCACGCGGAACAAGATTTCTCTCTTTTTCTCTTCTCTTCATCCGGCCGGAAGCATCCCTGTCATCGGAAACCGGCATCATCGGAACCTTGAATGCATACTTTGCAGCATATTCCCGATTGGTACACATAATGGCATAAAGAGCTAATATATTCGCTCCTGCCGAATCCCCAACCGCATATATTCTATCTATATCAAAGCCATACTCTTCGGCATGCCTGAGCACCCAGTGAAATACCATATTAGTATCCTCAAGTTGACTTGGAAACTTATATTCCGGAGCCAGACGATAAGAAAAATTCACCACAGCGAATCCCCTTCTGCAAAGATCCATGCAGTAAAACTGATAGGTCTCCTTATCACCATATATCCAGCCGCCACCATGCACATTTACAATGACCGGAAGTTTGGAATCCCCTGCTGTTTTCGGTCTGTACACGTCAAGATACTGCCATCTGCTGATTCCAGCTTCCGAAATTTCTTCCAAGCCATGCTCACCATTCTCAACTGAACCAACTGTTGCCTGTTCCCTTTCCACATAACATATATCATCAAACCTTACCACATCTGCCGGCACAGTTAATCCTCTGTCTCTTTCGTCATCACTTGCCTTAAATTCTCTTCGCACTACATCACTTAATGCCATATTCGTAATCCCCTTTGCTATGCATCGTATCGTCCGGTTGCTTCCAATATGCGTAAATGAACTTCTGCACCGGTTCATAACACAACTTCTCTTTCGCACCCGAGCGGTATTACAAAGCAATTAACTTCTTCTCTGCGAGGCACGCATCCCACGGAACGTTTTTGCCATAAAGTAAAAAATCGACAAACAAATGAAATCAAATCATATGTCTACCGAGATTCTGTTCACTGCATATAACTATTTGAAATTTCCTTATCAGAAAAAGAAAATTGCACATGCATCATAGACTTCACCAGACTTAATTCCCATTCCACACATAGGCACGAAATACAACATATTGTCATAATAATATCTTTCTCTATTCTGCATGATTTCTCTCTCCTTTCCAAAAATCTCAGATAAAATTCTTATATCGATATAATTGTATAAAACAATACTCCTTATTCCCACCGCTGTCAACAAAAAAAATAAAATACTATTCATAAACACTATACTCTGCTATAATAACAAATATCGCAATTAATTATATTCATTACAAATTTTATTCTGAAATACATACCGAACATGGAATTCATAGAATGATTGCATTGTCAAATATGCTTTGGCTACTATGTATGAATAATATGTGATATAAATATTTAACAAGGGGATTATACAGAAATGAAAAAAACAAATTTCGGAAAAACAACGAACGGGCAGACTGCCTCATTATATTCTTTGGAAAACGACCACATCAAAATTGCGATCAGCGATTATGGAGCTTCCCTGGTGGAATTATGGGTACGGGATTCCCAAAACAGATTCACGGATATTATTCTCGGTTATGAAGATGTGACCGGATACGAACAAGATCAAGGATATTATATTGGCTGCAATGTAGGTCGATGTGCCAATCGCATTCACAATGCAGAATTTTCACTAAACGGAGCTACCTATCCGTTAGATAAGAACCAGGGCGAGAACACATTACACAGCGGTTTTCATCCATATTCCAAACGTTTTTGGACGGTGGACGAAGCTGACGATACCAAAATCCGCTTTTCTCTTCTTAGTCCGGACAAAGATCAGGGATTTCCGGGAAATCTACATCTCACGATCACCTATTTACTTGTAGATAATACCTTAAAAATCCTCTATGACGGCTTATCGGATGCCGATACGATCCTGAACATGACACACCATAGTTACTTCAACTTAAATGGTCATGGAAATGGTAATATTCTGAACCATAAGGTTCAAATTTGTGCAGATACTTTTGTTCCAATTCATGCAAATCTGATTCCGGACGGAAGTGTGCGGGACGTAGATCATACCCCTATGGATTTTCGACAATTCAAAATACTTGGAAAAGAAATCGATACCGATTATGATCAATTGAACTATGCCAAAGGATATGACCAGACATGGTGCATAAATGAATATGATGCATCCCTAAAAGAAGCTGTTGTTGTATATTCTGAAGATTCAGGAATCACGATGTCCATTTCCACAGACTATCCTGGGATTCAAATGTATACCGCTAATTTTTTAAATAAAACTTTGGGAAAAGACGGCAAACACTACGATATCAGGGAAGGCGTTTGTTTCGAACCGCAATTCTACCCGGACGCCATCCACCATGCTGCATATCCACAACCAATTCTCAAAGCACAGCAACCATTCCACAAGGAAATTTTATATCATTTTGACCACTAACTTTCCTGTTTTTTCATATAATGATGTCGGGGGCAAAACTATCTGAGTGGAAATGCATATTACATGTGCAGCTTGACGAGGCAAAACCAAAATTCACAGTTTTACTTCGACATCATATAATTTACACAAATCGGAGAGTTAAAAAAGTTCAGTTTCCTGCCTTCTAACACCAACGTCAAGACTCGCTTGCGAGTCTTGCACGCCGGATTCGGGTCAGCTTTAGCTGACAAATTCCTACCGAATCCGTGCGCATCCTCGCGGAGCGTTTTAACTCAGTCGGAGCTTGTACTCCGGCTGAGTTAAAAACAGAAAACTGAACTTTTCCCTTATACACCAAAACGATTTGGAATCCTAAGAAACAACCATCAAAGTTCCCCGCAGATTTCTTCTATTCGCTGAAGTTCCTCCTGTGAAAAAACGGTATTCTGAATTGCTTTAATATTATCAAGAATCTGTTCCTTTTTGGATGCTCCAATCAATACACTGGTAACAATACCATCGCGCAGCACCCAGCTCAGTGCCATTTCTGCCAGAGATTGTCCTCTCTCCTTAGCTAGTTCATTCAGTTTTCTGATCTGCAATAATCGATCATCCGAAAGCTCCTGTTCCTTTAAGAATCTGCCATCCGTACGGATTCTACTATCCTCCGGAATGCCCTCCAGATAACGATTGCTAAGCATTCCCTGTGCCAATGGACTGAAGGCAATGATACCCTTCCCCAGACGTGCAGCCGTATCTTTCAACCCATTCTGTTCAATTGTCCGGTCAAAGATGGAATACCGGTTCTGATTAATAATGAACGGGCAATGCAATTCTTCCAATATTGCCGACGCCTTTTCCAGTGTAGCACCATCATAATTAGACAATCCCACATAAAGTGCCTTTCCGCTAGTTACTGCCTGTGCCAAAGCACCCATTGTCTCCTCTAAAGGAGTATTCGGATCCATACGATGATGATAGAATATATCTACATACTCCAAGCCCATACGCTGTAAGCTCTGATCCAGACTTGCCAACAGATATTTTCTGCTACCCCAGTCACCATACGGTCCTTCCCACATTTCATAACCTGCCTTGGTACTGATAATCATCTCGTCCCGATATGCATGCAGATGCTCTTTCAAAATTCTTCCAAAATTCTTCTCCGCACTCCCCGGTTCCGGCCCGTAATTATTGGCCAGATCAAAGTGTGTAATCCCGTTATCAAATGCCGTAAAACATAACTGCATCATGTTGTCATAAGAAGCAGTATCCCCAAAATTGTGCCATAAGCCTAACGAAACCGCCGGTAACTTTAATCCACTCTTTCCACTTGCATAATACTTCATTTCTTCATATCTGTTTTTTTCTGCCTGATACATTGTTTCCTCCTTTTTCTACTTTCCCCTAATGTTTCTCCTGCTTTGGTATAGTGTTTCACTTACACCTTAATAAACTATTATTTGCCTGAAATATCCATACAAGACTCACGTTCCACCAGTTTGCATGGCATCTTGACACGAATTGGTGTCACTCTCATCAGATTTGATGAAGCAAATAGGAAATTCACTGCATACTGCCCCATATCATAGGCTGGTGCATGAATCGTTGTCAACGCCGGCGTAATAAATTTACACATATCCACGTCATCAAATCCAATCACGGAAATATCTTCCGGAACCCGCAAATCATGCTCCTGAATTGATTTGATTGCACCGATAGCAATCAGATCACTTGCGGCAAACACTGCTGTAGGAATCTTTCCTTCCTCAATCAGCTCTCCCATCATCTCATAACCGGATTCCGTTGAGTAAATCCCTTCCTTCAAATAGGTATCCCCATCCAATTCATGATGTTTGCAATACTTCTGATAATACTTTTTCCGATCATCAATAAACAGATCGCCATTTTCCAGATATTCCTGTCCTCCCAAAAACGCAATTTTCTGATGCCCTTTATCCACCAGATAGTCCATCGCATCATATACTGCTTTTCTAAAATCCAGAGAATATGTCGTCACCTCATATTCATCCACTGTCATATCCAGAAATACGATATTTGATGAAATCTTCATAAGTTTATCGATCTCTTTCTCGCTAAATTTCCCGATACACATCAAACCATCTACAACCTGCAGTTGTTCTTCCCAATTTGCATCTGTCTTAAAAGCACGTATCACCTGAATATAATTTTTGATGCAAAAATCCTCTATCCCCTTGCGAACCATTAGATAATAATTATCCTTCATCTCCTGTTCAACTGAAAACCATTGCAAAATACCCAACCGAAAAGATGCTTTGGTCTTACGACTTTTTGTATATCCCAGCTCTTTTGCAATCTCAATCACTCTCTGTCTCGTCTCCACAGATGCCTTAAGGCCTGCATCATTATTCAGAATACGAGATACAGCTGCCATGCTGACACCAGCCCGATCTGCAATATCTTTGATTGTTGCCATATTAACCTCCTGTTATAATTGTTAGGATCTGCCATGAAATAACTTGTAGTAATTGCACTGAATTTATGTTTGATGGTACAGTTCAAAATCAGGTGCATAGAGGGCTATATAACTGATTTTTGAGCTGTGCCTTGGGGCAAAAACAGGCAAATGCTATTCGTTATTTGAGGACAGGTCCTTAGGTTGTCCTGTATGATATCCTTGCACGACATGTGCCCAACCACTTCTCGTGCCCACAAAATGCCTTCAGACGTTTCTATCATAACATAAATTAAAGATAATTGCGACATTTTTAGTAAATCTATTAATTTGATAAATTTTCTCGAAGACTATTGATTTTTTTAGTAAAGTATTGTATATTTTACTCATGTAGCAATAGAGATCACGGATGACTCATAATTAACCAGACATTTTACATAGATCCTGTTGTAATTACATGATAATCTATAATATAAAAACTAATTGGGAGGTACATTATGACAAATTCAGGTTTGTTAAAACAACAAATAACATCAGGTGAAGCTGACACCATCTTGTCCGCAATTTACGGAGATGATCCGGATGTCCTCGCTTCACAACGGATCCGCTACGGCAACGCCATTGATCAGTATGAATCAAAATTCGGCAAGGAAGAACTTGATATTTACAGTGCTCCGGGAAGAACGGAAATCTGTGGCAACCACACAGATCACCAGCACGGTCAAATTTTGGCTGCTTCCATCAATTTAGATGCCATAGCTGTAGTCGGAAAGCACGCTTCTTCCAGCATTGATTTCATATCAGAGGGATACCGGCCGATTCATATTGACATTGATGATCTGAATCTTCACAAAGAAGAAGAAGGTACGACCGCCGCATTGATTCGGGGCGTTTGCAAGGGAATGAAAGACCGTGGATATCAAATCGGCGGATTCAAAGCTTATGTCACAAGCGATGTATTAAGCGGTTCCGGACTTTCTTCCTCTGCTGCACTAGAGGCTATCATTGGAACGATCTTATCCGGTCTGTACAACAACATGACCGTATCACCGGTTGATATTGCCATTATCGGTCAATATGCAGAAAATGTATTCTTTGGAAAGCCTTGCGGACTCATGGATCAAATTGCATGCAGCGTAGGCGATTTTGTTCAAGTAGATTTTCAGGATCCTAAAAATCCTGTCGTCACAAAGATTAATTATGATCTTGAAAAGGAAGGGTATCGTTTATGCATCATAGACACCAAAGGATCTCACGCCAATCTGACAGATGACTATGCCGCCATTCCAAATGAAATGAAACAGGTTGCCAATTTCTTTGGTAAGGAATATCTAAACGAAATCCGGTTTGACGAGTTTCTGTCTTCATTAAATTCTCTTTATGGAAGTGTCAGTGACCGTGCCGTTTTACGTGCTTTTCATTTCCTGACAGAAAACGAACGGGTAATAAAAGCATCAAAAGCATTGCAAGAAAACCGTTTTCATGATTTCCTTGCAATCATAAAAGAATCCGGTAATTCTTCCTATAAATATCTGCAAAATGTATATTCCAACAAGTACGAACACCAGCAACCGGTTCCAACTACCTTAATGCTCAGCGAATACTATCTCAAAGACAATGGGGTCTGCCGTGTACACGGTGGTGGGTTTGCCGGCACCATTCAGGCATTTGTAAAAAAAGACAGTGTTTCAGGCTACAAAGAATTTATTGAGAATATTCTGGGTAAAGGAACCTGTCATGTACTTAATATCCGCAAACAGGGCGGAATAAAAGTGATATAAAAAGGAGACATACTATGTTACAAAAAAACAATACACACACCTTAGATGCAAATATAAAAAAACTAGTGGAATACGGAATTCAGACCGGACTCATTTCCGATACTGAACGCATTTATTCCATTAATCTCTTATTAGATATCTTTCAAAAAACGGAATATGTCGACACCGATATCTCCGATGCCCCGCTTGTCCTCGATGATATCTTAGACTGCCTCACAGATGAGGCCGTCGAATTGGGGCTTATTGAAAACAGTATCACTTATCGGGATCTGTTTGACACCAGACTAATGAACTGTATCACTCCCAGACCATCAGAGGTCATAAACTCTTTCTGGAAAAAGTACGAAACCGATCCCGTCCTGGCAACGGATTACTACTATAAATTCAGCCAGGATACCAACTATATCCGACGCGGAAGAATTGTAAAAGATCAGAAATGGTCAGTCCCTTCCAAATATGGAGATATTGATATTTCGATCAATCTATCCAAACCGGAAAAAGATCCAAAGGCCATCGCAGCTGCAAAAAATGCCCCTGCCTCCTCCTATCCAAAATGTCTTTTGTGCATGGAAAATGAAGGCTACTCCGGCAGTGTCACTCATCCGGCAAGGCAGAATCACCGCATTATCCCTTTGGAGATTACCGGGGCAAAATGGGGATTTCAATATTCTCCATATGTATATTACAACGAGCACTGCATTGTGTTCAACAGCGAACATGTTCCTATGAAGATTGAAAAAAAGACCTTTCAGAAATTATTTGATTTTGTCAAATTGTTTCCGCATTATTTTTTAGGCTCCAACGCAGACCTTCCAATCGTTGGTGGCTCTATTTTAAGCCATGATCATTTTCAGGGAGGAAATTACACCTTTGCCATGGCAAAAGCAGATATTCTTCGAAGCTTTCAGGTAAAAGGCTATGAAGAAATTGAATGTGGCATATTAAACTGGCCTTTATCCGTAATCCGGTTAAAAGGAACCGATTCCGATACCATCATAGAATTGGCAGATCATATTTTGAATAACTGGCGTTCCTACACAGATGAAGAAGCCTTTATTTATGCCGAAACCAACGGAGAACCGCATAACACAATCACTCCGATTGCCCGTTTCCGTGACGGCTATTACGAGTTGGATTTAGCACTGCGCAATAACATTACAACGGATGAGCATCCACTTGGTGTTTTTCACCCGCATAGCAAGTTACATCACATCAAAAAAGAGAACATCGGCTTGATTGAAGTTATGGGATTGGCGATTCTCCCTGCCAGATTGAAACAGGAAATGGAACTACTTTCTGAATATATATTATCCGGCAAAGATGTCAGGGAACATCCGGATCTTGAAAAGCATGCAGATTGGGTGGAAGAATTTATTCCTCGCTACAAGAATATCACCGCTGATTCCATTACGGAAATTCTGCAAAAGGAAATAGGAGCCACATTTGTTGAGGTTCTCGAAGATGCCGGTGTATACAAATGCACGCCGGAGGGTACCGAACACTTTATGCGATTTATCAATACATTGTAGTAAGTTGTTAGACCAAAGAATCGCAAGTGACTCTTTCGTACCCGAACGGCATTGCAAAACAATTAACTTCTTCTCTGCGAGGTGCATATCCCGCGAAGCGTTTTCGCTTTATAAGAGATAAAGTTTTCTATAAAGTAATTCAAGACTCGCTCACGAGTCTTGGCGCGGGATTTGTGTCAGCTCTGCTGACATATTTCGTATGCAAATCCCTGCGCATCCTCGCGGAGCATACGTCTCGTCTGAGATGTATGATAGCAAAGGGAAAGCCCAACTGTCAAGCGGCTTTCCCCAACAAATTTGACGAATTTTTTATGACCGCAATATCTTGTTCTTAGCCTGCGGTTGAGATCAAAATATTGTAATCATACAAAAACTGCAGGAGCTAATTTTCGGAGATCTGCCGCAGAACGGTCTGCCCGAGCTCCGTCATCCCGAAATAC
>CAJOPP010000237.1 GCA_905236365.1 uncultured Lachnospiraceae bacterium | reverse complement strand
CTGCGCATCCTCGTGGAGCGTATATCTCAGACGGAGATTGCCCCCGCCTGAGACAAGTTTCCTGCCCCCGTCTACGCTTTGCTTAGAGGTGGGGGTCATCTCTGTCTGAGATATATTTTCGTACGCCTCTCACAGTTAATGCGAAAGGCTAACGGAACAGTTACATAAATTATACAATATTGGAATGAAAAACACAATAATGACTGCTAAATGGTAATGTATTTGTTACAGTGTTACAGTTCAATCGCAATGTCAGTAACTATTGACAAAGTAGGAAGAGTTCACTATATTATACTTTACAGGACGAGACGACTTATTGTAGCTAGTGAGTGTATCGTTTCCTGATTAACCGGCACATCGCTTGTCTATGCACCGCCTTCCACAGTGACAAAGTCTCGGCACAGCCTGCTACGCCTACATTTTATTGCTGCTTTTTGACTTGTGCTATTCGAGAAAACAGGCAACTTATTAGTCGGGTTAATTAGAAACTGAAGCACCAGGCGTTGTATGCAGGTAGACTTCCTGAACAGAGAATATGGGAGAGATTAGAAATGGAGGAGTACGGGTGAAGATTGCAGTTATGACAGATACAAACAGTGGAATTACAGTGGAAGAAGGAAAACGGGATGGCATTTTTGTTCTTCCAATGCCGGTCATTATAGATGGAGAATCATATTTAGAGGGAATCAGTGTAACACATGAGCAGGTTTATCAGGCTTTGCAGGAAGATCGGGAAGTTCTCTCTTCACAGCCATCTCCGGCCGATATGTTAATGATGTGGGATGACATATTTAAGGAAGGATATGATGAAATCGTCTATATTCCAATGACAAGTGGTCTGAGTGGATCTTATAATACAGCAGCCCGGTTTGCAGAAGAATATGATGGGAAGATTCATGTGGTTGACAATCACCGAATTTCCATGACGCTTTTAGACTCGGTATATGATGCCAAGTACATGGCAGAACATGGAAAGGAAGCAGGACAGATTCAGACTGCTTTGGAAGAAGCAGCACGGCAGTCTGATATTTATATAACAATTCAAACTCTGAAACATATTGTGAAAAGTGGCCGGATTACGGCAGCGGGAGCTGCTTTTGCGACAATGATCAATATCAAGCCGGTACTGAAGATCGAGGGAGGCAAGCTGGATGCGTTTGCCAAAGGTCGGGGAATGAAAACTAGTGAGAGCAAGATGTTAGCTGCGATTCAGAACAATCTGGAAGGGAAATATGCGGATGTACCTCGTGAGAAGATCAGTATTGGTATTGCCGGAACATTTGAACGCAAAGAAGAGGAAGAGGCATGGATTGAGAAGGTAAAAGCAGCTTTTCCCGGATATCATACCCAGTATAAGCCTTTGCCGTGCAGTATTGCTTGTCATGTTGGTGCAAATGCAGAAGGTGTGGCAATTGGAATCATCGAGAGAGAAGTATAGGATGGGCAGGAGGTTACAGGCGAGTTTTAAACCTGGTCGGAGAAATCCGCACCTCTAAGCTATCGAGTAAGGAAAAATAATTGCAAATAAAAACGCAAGGTCTTCAATGCTTGTACTGCAGACCCTGCGTTTTTTGTATCCGTTATGGTGATTCAGAGTCAGGTGCTTTTTAACCGAATCCGGCGTGCAAGACTCGCAAGCGAGTCTTGACATTTGAAATGAACTTTGCTCTGAATGGATTAATTTTTTTATTCCTCGTTTTTTTCCGGAGCTGTTTCCGTTTCTGCCGGTTCAGGATCAGGATCAGGTGCGGGAGCTTCGGTTTCTGTTTCTGTGGATTCTTCTGTCTTTTTATCCTTATCTTTGTTCTTGTCTTTTTTCTTATCTTTGTCTTTATCTTTATCCTTATCGCTGTCCTTCACAGTCGTGTTCCGTTTGATTACGGCAGCTTTTCCTTTATATCGGGTATTGTGAAAGAACTCTTGTGAAATGATCTGACCGTCTTTTTCTGTTACGATATCGGTGATCCATTCACTTCCCGGTTCTTCAGCGGAAACAGTTACTTCTTCGCCATAAGGAAGGGAAGTATCTTCTTCGTAAGTTGCAGAAGGTGCATCCAGATCACATTTCTTTTCGGATACGAGGTATCTTACAACCCCCTCTTCTAATATTGGAATGCCGTAAATTTCTACACAAACAGTCTGATCCCAATAAGATGCCCTGATTCCGATTGAATTGGAACTATTATTGGTAAATACAAAGTCCGGTTCCCGATAGCTTACAGTCGCATCTTGTCCGGGAGTTACATAAGTGGGTTTGAATGTATGACCGGTTCGGACATCTGTCTGAAGACCGGCTGCAATGACAGCGTTGTATAGTGTGCTTGATACCTGGCATACTCCACCACCATATTCCTGAACGACTTCATCGGCAGCATAGGCAGCTGCTTCCTTGTAACCTTTTTCGGGAGTACGTTCACCCACTACATCATTAAAGGAGAATTGAGCACCGGCTTCTACAACGTAACCATTGATCGCCTCACTGGCAAGGCGTACATTGGTATTGCGGTCGGGATTAGCAGTCGTATTGGTAGTATAAGTACCGATCTTCTTGTAATCAGAGCGGGAAATCTCTGGTGCCACTTTATTAGCAGATGTTGTAATGGATGCCTGATAATCTTCTGTATCAAATGCGTTCTTTAAATCCTCTGCCAGCTTTTCAGCATTGATCTCGATTCCTTCCTGCTCATCAGAATATTCAAAATTACCGTTTTCAGCGTCAAATCCGGTGATTTCACTGTCTTTAGCCGGAACGCTCCATTTTTCTTCGATTGTTTCCGCTATCGTTTTTGCAAGATTCTCACTATCTGCGATTTGTAACTCGTATTCCAGAGTATCTGCTTTTTTGCCCTGCAGTCCGCGAAGTGCTTTCTGAACGATCGAAAGTGTTTTCTTTTCTGTCTCCAGCTTCTGTTTTTCCTCTTCTGCCTGAGCCACGACAGATTGAATCTCCGGCTCGATATAATTCTCCACAGGGAAAGTTTTGCCTTCGTATGTCACTTTCATATCCCATGAATGATTTTTAGTAAGCAACTCCGTTGCATCTTCACTGGAAAGATCGCTGATATCCGCTCCTGCAATGACGACCTGTATTGGTTCATTGTCAAAGCGATGGGCGAAAAAGCCGCCGGCACCAATTACCAGTGCAAGCAGCAGAATGACAAGAATCGGCCATTTTGCTTTTTTAGCTTTCTTTCCATTTCTTTGGTATTTTCTTTTTGCCATGATTGCATCTCCTCTTATATGTTATGTTCCTGTGCGGAAACATACATTATTATTATCGTCACGCACTCCAAATTCTTTAGCCGGAGTGCGAACAGACCTATCATATCACATTTTTATAGAATTGTGTAAATTACTTTGTATCTTTTTTAATACGCGAAAATTTCAAAAAAATCGCTAAATCCGAGTTTTTGAACGATTATTCAGAGAAAAAATATAAAAATATCATGGAGTCTGACTATTTTATAATAGTTCACAGAAAATTCACAAAAAAAATATGTGGTCAGTCCGTTTTGTGTGGTATCGTTAATTCAAACAAGAAGATAGAAAGAGAAAATAAAATGGAAAAGAAGATAATCAGAATTGAGAATAAAGACTCCTACGGGATTACTTATTATGAACATGGTCAGGCGTATCTGGGCAGTCACAGAGGTATGAGATTCCGTCTTGCGAGAAATCCAATGGATGATGTGTTCCTGACGCCACCGGATAAAAAGGGAGAGGCAGTGTTTGAGGCAACGGTATGGCCGGAGCCATTTTGTTATGAAGTGACACCGGATGAACAAAAGACGACCAAAACATTTCCTTTTGACATGGAAGGAAAAGAGCAGATGATCGATTGGTTAAATGAGCAATATGAATCACGATATGAAGAATGGGAAGCGGTAAGAGCAAAGCATTAATGTTTTGCTCTTTTTTCAGAATTTATTTACAAATAATATAATTGTGGTAGACTAATATAAGGATTATTTGTTACAGTTCAGGTAGCATTTTGCATTTACTGCGAGATGCGTATGAAAGTGTATATCTCAGACAGAGATGACCCCCGCCTCTAAGCAAAGCGTAGGCGGGGGCAGGAAACTTGTCTCAGGCGGGGTTCAATCTCCGT
>CAJOPP010000236.1 GCA_905236365.1 uncultured Lachnospiraceae bacterium | reverse complement strand
CCGAACGGAGTATGACCAATATCATGTCCAAGTGCAATGGCTTCGATCAGGTCAACATTCAAACCAAGAAGGCTTCCTATATTCCTCGCAATCCGTGCTACTAACTGAACATGAAGTGCACGTCTGGTAATATCATCGTTCTTATAAAAAGAAAATACCTGTGTCTTATCCGCATATCGATTATAATATGGCGTATGCATAATTTTCTCGCAGTCCCGAACATAAGACGGGCGTAACAATTTGTTCCTGTCCCAGTTCTGCTTTCTGCGGATCACATCCTCGTTCCGGGCACGGTAAGGATTCTCATATCCATTCTTACGATCCTGCTCTATTCTCCGTTGTAATTCCTCTGACAAATCAAAGTATTTCTTTTGTTCCATTGCTCTTTCCTATCCTATTCGTTCAATATTCATTTCTACAATTGCCCTGTTATCCATATGTTTCCCAATAAGCCGAACTCTTTATTTTCGTATGTATCTTGTTCCAGTTCTCCACATATTTTCCAATAAGCCGAACTCTTCATTCAGGTGCCTTGTTCTGTCACTTTATATATTTCTCCAGAAATTCAAAAGTTTTATTATAGTACGTATCCGGGTCTGCAAATCTGCAATCCTCATGTGCTCCAGCCGGAATATTTAGTACTTCATGAGAAGATGTGATTGCCTGATTCAGTTCTTCCGTCATATCTTCCGTCACATAAGTATCTTCATTACCACGAATCAGTAAAATTGGTATGAACGTATTTTTTACCTGTTTTACGGCATCTGCCTCTTTTAATGTGTAACCGGCCCACACTTTCATCACAGGATTCATCATATTCATAAACGGAAATGCCGGTAATTTCTCATGTCTCGCCTTATATTCTGTCCGGACAATATCCCATGCATTGCTATATGCACCCTCTGCAATAATCGCTTTGACCGAACTCTTTACCGGTTCACCCGATAGCATAAGGGCGGTATCGGCTCCAATATCCACTCCATGAATTGCAATCTTTGCAGATGGATTCTGTTCCAAAACAACATCGATCCAGTTAATAATATCTAATCGGTCCAACCAGCCCATTCCCAAAAACATGCCTTCACTTTCTCCATGACTCCGAAGATCTGGCAAAAGCACATTATATCCCGCTTCTGTATAATGCATCGCAATGTCATAGACATCTTCCATATTACCGTTGTATCCATGAAGTATCACGACCCATTTATCCGTCTCTGCATCCACAACAATCTGACGTGCAACGAGTATATACTTGTCATCCGTCTCTAAAGTAAGCTTCTCCCGTTTTACTGTAGTCAGCCAGTCCTTCACCTTCTCATCTTCCTGATTCTTATTCGCCACTTTAGAGCGAGTTCCTCCAACAGCATTTGCCATTGACTGCTCCGTCAGCGATTGACGAACTCCATTTCTTCCACGAACCATCAAATCTCTGGATAGTAGAAAACCAACCACAACTGTAATAATTCCAACCACAACAATCAGTTTGACAACCGTCCAGACTCCTTCTAAAATATCTCCAATAATACGACCTATGGATATTTTTTTTGTTTGCTCATTATCCTGTCTGTTAATATCTCCCCGTACGCTCTCCATATTGAACCTCCTCATATAATATGAATCGACACATGCTCTGCGTGCCAAATATCATCACGTTCGCTTTGCAAACCTGACAAATCGGTCATACCGTTCTAATCACTTCTTCAATGTGGTACTCCATCTTTCTACAATAAAAGCACTCTCTGCCATCTCTGCATCACCATCCCCACAAATCGTTCACATCATGAATATCACTATCAATACTGGTGCTGCAAAATTATGTATGCCTTAAATGACTCCGTCAATCGTTCCTTCTTCCTACAATTTGTAAAAAAATGTTCTAACTTAGACATCAGCTACCATATTCATGCAAAATAGAAAAGACCTGTCTTACCTCATCAATCGGTATCTGACCTGGTGCAGAAATCTGTCCCACGGTTGCAAAAGTGACTGCAGAGCCAAACACTTCTCCTGCCAGTCGACTAATTGTTCCAGCACCAGCCATAGACATCGTAATTACCGGTTTCTTTCCACCCAGCTCATGATAAGTCAGAGTTGCTGATAATAACGTTAGCACATCCCGCTCATTATTAGGCATCACAGCAATTTTGGGAAGATCAGCTCCCATATCATCCATAAATTGCAACCGCTTCACAATATCATTCTTTGGAGGAGTAGCATGAAAATCATGATTACTGGCAACCACATATACATGATGCTCATGTGCAACCCGAACGACTTCTGCCAACAAACCTTCTGCCTTATATGCTTCTACATCAATCAAATCAATATAACCACTTTGACAAACCTTCTGACATAGAGTCTTGTATTCGTCACAGGAAATCTCCTGTTCTCCCCCTTCTGTTTTTGAACGAAATGTAAATAATAATACACTGTTACCTAACAGCAACCGCAGCTCCTTTAACAACTCCAAAACCCGATCCGTTTCTTTCACATCCTCATACCAATCGATACGAAGTTCTATACAGTCTGGTTTTTTAACAAGAGCCTTCTTCGTCTGTACTATAATCTCTTCCTTTGTTCGTGCTACAATCGGTACACAAATCTTAGGTATTCCATTTCCAAATTCAATTCCTCTAATCGTTATACTCTCGGTCACCATAACTATCTACTACAACTCCTTTAATTCATCACGGAATGCTATGCATTACCACGAACTATTTCTATATTAACATATATCATTTCAAAAGGCTATTTCTTCATAAATTTTTAAGAAATAGCCTTCCCTTTATCCTTTATTCACCACGCATTCCCAAATGGTTTTCATTTACTTTTTTAACTGCTTCGTCAATCTGCTCTCTTAATGCCTCTGTTGTATTAGTCGTCTCACCATAATTGAGGTAGGCTAATATCGTCAGCATCTCGGATTCATTATCTACAAAAAAACCCGTCCCTACCTGCTCCATTCCTCCAACATTCTTAACCAACTCCAACATTCGATTAGGCAACATTCTAGAGCCCCATTCCTGACTTTTATATTCTAACATATTCTCCTCCTTGATTTATCCCGTTTGCTTTCACAAATAAATTATAACAAATTTTCCCTGCCTATACAATCATTAATAAAGGAATCAGAATCTGATTCTCTCTTGCTGGTTACAGTTCACTCGTTAGCCAGTAAACAGTCACCGAGTGTGGTAT
>CAJOPP010000235.1 GCA_905236365.1 uncultured Lachnospiraceae bacterium | reverse complement strand
GCAGCCATTGTTCCATGAGCGAAACGAGCCAACATACCCGTGTTGAATAACCGGCCTCATAACCGGCCTCGCATGATGTGATGCGGATGCCGCTCCAGTGCCCCTGAAGTATAGCGTAGGGGAGCCGGAGCGGCATAATTGTTATGAATGCCTTCCGGTGCAATCTCTGATCAAATCCCCCATGCGATCATAGATAGTGAGATTTTTCAATAATTGCGCTTGATGAAGCCGTAATTGTACAGACATGTCATCAATTACTTTTAGCAGATCCAGATACTGTTTCCTTTTACTAACCGGCTTGGTTTTTAAAGGTGTTTCGCCCGCCAGAGAAAGGGCTTCTATCTGATCTATTGTTGTAATTAAAACTCGTTCGGTATCATCTCCGCAGTTTAAATAAACCGCTCTGGATCTAATAATTATCTCATCCATTTTGGTTTACAGGCCTTCCTGCTTCATAATTATCTCCATTGCTGAGATGTCACTTGCCACATCTATTTCCTGTTCTTCATAGAATCTTTCGAGCAGGCTTTCAAAAGCATTGTTTATTGAATCGAGAGCTTGCGTAATATCTCTTTGGGTCTTTTGGAGAGTCTTTCCCTTTACCTGTTTATCATCTATGTCGATATATGATTCCAACAGCTTTTCTGTTGTGGGAAGATAATAATTGATAAAGAGTCCCAACTTATTAGCCTGTGCCGGATTAATATCAACCTCATGAAAAATAGCAGATACCACTTTTTCCATACGATCCAGCTTCTCAGACACTTCTTTGTCCTTGATAATATCGTTGCAGTCCCTTATTTTGGCTATATATTCTTCACCTTGCTCGAGCAGTTCCTCAGTCTCTCTGGTCCTCTCCTTCATTCTGCTGCGGTCCTCCAGTACCTTCCTAAAATAGCGATCATATGCTGCTCTGCTTGAAGAGTACTTTGCATATGCATCATCCGATACCATAAAGAACAAATCATCTTTTCCAAAATGCCCTTGTGGTATTAATTTAGTTTTTACTGCCTTCTTTAAGTCTTTGACAACCAGTTCTCTCCGAGCATCAATCATATTTGACAGATCGTCAATGATTTCAATATTTCTATACTTCAGAATATTCTGGTAATGGTCATATCTCTTTGAATATCTTATTTCTCCTATTGCCTTTCTACAAAGAGCAATGTTAAACAAAACAACTGCCACTATAGCCAGAAGGCCATATGCTCCATATTCCTTAAACGTAGAGGAATAGTAGTATGTTCCTGCTGCTATTGGCAAGAACCCTATAAAAGCAATAGAAAAAAGAATTCCCACAAGAAGCAAAATGATCCATTGCCCAATTGAAGGCGCAGTGAAAACATATTTATTTTTCCCTGAATAATCTCCAATGTAAGCCCTTAATTTATTGCTGACATCAGCGATATCTCCGTCATCAACGCTTTGTGAGACAATAAGCGCTGCCTTTTCTGCGCTTTCAATAAAAGATTCTTCAACTGCAATTTCTTCTTCAGCAATAACATCTTTTGTTTTGCCGTGCATAAAGTCAAACAAGCCCATATGTACAGCCCCCTATTCTACGACAGCCGTAGCGGACGGTTCGTGTAATTTCCCTGCATCAATCTTTGCCCCTGTTGTTGTCGCAGGAACAGCAAGATTAGGCAATATCCCTGAACCTGGAGTCCTGTTTGGCGCTTCAATATTCTGGTTAACATTAGGAAGCTGAAACATCTGTTCTGTTGTTTTTACCGGTTCTACAGTAACACCCTGAATAGTAGAAGCGGCGGGAGCATATGTCACATCCCCCTCCGAAGTAAATCTGGAGTTAGAATGCGATCCAGTGTTGGAATGTGAAGTATGGCTGGCATGACTGCCATGGTCACTGTGGCTGGAATGATTACTATGCTCTGTACTGCTCTGATGGCTCTGATGACTGACATGACTTTCATGGCTGCCATGGCCTCCACCGCTTCCTGAACTATGGGAACTATGGGATTTATGAGAGCTGTGAGATTTATGCCCGGCAAATACCTGAAGAGGAAACAATGTCCCTAAAATCAGGACCATCGTTCCAAGGACCAATAATTTATTACCGGGAATATTCCCTTCCTCATCTTCAATCAACGTTTCAATACTTCGCTGTATTGTCGGAAATAATTCATCCATTACTCTGTCACCTTCGTACACTTTCCGTTGGACCAAGTCGTATCATAATAAGTCGATGCATTTACATAATATTTGCAGTCCCCTTCAGGAACTCCATTCTTGAATTCACCAACCAATTTAAATCCATCTTCGTTTGAGGGATATTTATATGTACCGCGCCCAGACATTTGGTCGTTTTCCCATGCCCCGTCATATGACGCTCCGCTTGTCCATCTATATGTTCCCTGCCCGGACTTAACTGCATTTACCACATTTCCTTCATAGGTATCTCCGTTACTATACTTTATCTGAGCTGCACCATTTAAACTCCCGTCTTTAATTTCTCCGGCAAATTGTGTTCCGTCAGGCAGTATGATTGCAACGGCATTCGCTTCTCCATTAACAAAGTTAAATAAATATTCACCAAAATCATTTGTCGTATGGTAGGTTCCGTCTGAGAACAAATTGTCTATAAAAGTTCCTTGAAGAACACTCCCATCTTTATATGTATATGTCCCTGTACCGGACATTTGATCTGCATCCCATACACCGTCATATGAATCTCCGGCTGACCATGAATAAACACCCTGTCCATTTCGAATGCCATTTTTTAATGATCCGGAATAATTGTCGCCGGAAGGGAAAATCATTTCTCCTATGCCATTTAAACCATGCTCATCGGTAGATCCTTTATAGGTCGTTCCATCTGCAAAAATAATGTCCGCAGAATCTATGCCCCCTGCTTTATATACAAGTGTATAATCGCCGGTATTATTCGAGAAGGTACACTCCCCCGATTCAAATGCATTCTCTTTAAAGGTTCCGGAATAAACGACTCCTTTTGGATCCGTATATTTACCCTGCCCATCCATGCAGTCGTTTTTCCATTCCCCTGAATAAGAAGTTCCATCGTCCCAGGAAAATGTGCCGCTTCCGGATTTTGAAAAGCCTGAAAATTCGCCAGTATAAGTCCCTTCCGAAGGCGTTTTTAACTCCCCAAGCCCTGAATAAGCATTTTCAGACCATTCTCCAGAATACGTTGCTCCTGAATTAAAACTGAAATCTCCGTCACCGAAGAAATACCCAAAATCGGTTTCCCCAGAGTAACTCCCTGTTTGTATATCAATTTGTTCGGTTCTTCTGATTTCATGTTCACGCAGGACTCGCTGTGGCAGATTGTTCTTGTTTGCAACAGACATCATGCCGCCGGCAATAATTCCTTCTGCCGCTATTACAGCAGCTAAACTAAATGCCGTCAGTTTTTTTCTAAAATTATATGCTTTTAAGTATTCTTCTTCTGCCGAAGGCATGTACACATCCGCCACAGCAGGAACAGAGACTCTTTCTATTTCCTGTTGTATTTTTGATTGCTTGCTAAAGATACTCATATCAGTTGCTCCATCGCATTAATACGTTTATTTTTTCTTGATCGTTTTCCATCAACAACTCAAAAAGATAATCCAACATTCCTTCATATACCTGACACCGGAACGATCTTGGCTCTTTTTCAATTATATCGTTCGTCAGAGCATACGTTACCACAGGGCAAGTACCACAATACGGTTGATATACGCAGTCACAGCATGTCGGAATAGTCTCTAATGTACTTGCTGCACAGACTGTCCTACATGCTCCAGTGGTAATTATTTGTTCATAAGAACTTTCACGAACATTCCCTAATAGAAATGCGTCATTCCCCATTTCTGCCAACATACGCCCTTCATCGCAGGTAAAAATCCTTCCGTCTGCAAAATAAGCCAGCTGCCCTATGCCCCCGCCACATGGCGACCGGAGTTCCATGTAATTCATCCGCTGTCCAGCTATTCTTTTTAACAGAATCGATGCATGCTGCTCCTGTATAAAAGTTCCCTGTATATTCAGCTGTATTAATTCATTCACCGCTTTGCGATAAAAATCGAGGAACTCCGATGCTGTATAGCCTATTGAATCCCATTCCTTAGCTGCCTTGCCAAGTCGAGTCAAATGTCTGATGAAGATACTGGTAAAACCGAAATCAATGTACGTCCCAATTAATTCTTTCGCATTGGGCAGAGTATTACGTGTTGTGGTTTCAATAGCGCCGATGGACAGTCCACGATCACGTATTTTTTCGACACTTTCTTTTACTTTTGAAAAGGTTCCGCTTCCATCTTTAAACGGCCGATTCATATTATGAATTATTTCGCTGCCATCTACTGATGTTGAAACGCTGATATTGTATTCACAAAAGAAATCTAATATCTCCTCTGTCAGCAACGTAAGATTGGATACAATATTATATGCTATGTTTTTATTATGCCTATGTTCCTCTGTATACTCAACTATATGCTTTATGACCGGAAAGTTTAACAATGGTTCGCCACCCTGAAACTCAAAATTCAAATTAGTTTCCGGAGATTGTAATGCGATATCTACTGCTTTTTCAGCTGTCTCAAAATTCATGGAGCAGCTTGGTGTTGTCACCCCATTATTGGCTTGACAATATATGCAGCTCATATTACACGATGTTGTCACGACAAAAATATGCAGAGATGTAGCTGTAGCAACATGGCTTTTCGCATTCAGGAGCGGCCATTTTGCAGTATCTGAAAATTTCAGATCCGTGTCTTCATAAATCATCCCCTTGGCATTCAGATCTTTCGCAACGGGCGAGCTCATATCAAGGTCTCTGGAAATAAGGTTTTTAAAATCCGGCAATTCCAGGAACGCATATTTCCCAAAATCATTTGTGAGAAGCATCTTCCCGTTAAACTCTTTAAAATTAAAGTAGTTCAATTTCATGCTAATGCCTCCAACTCACTGCTCACCATTCTGTAAGATCCCGCGAAAACACCTCCACATGAAGACCTTTCGGAACAATTGTCGCAGATTGGTGCATATCTGACTTTCCAGCTTGAAATACTCTTTGCACATATCATCCAATATTCTTTATCAACAGTACATAGTGGGAAATTGTACAGCTTAACATTAATCCCAGCCGCAATAAGAATCTCTATCGCCTGCCTTATGTATGTAAAAGAGTCCTTATATGGTATCCATACATTATCAAAATTCTTGTATGCATTGCCAGTCATTTCCATTGCCATAATGCTTACATGATCAACATTCATAAGCTGTGCAGCAATCAATACAGCGATATTCGGCAAATCCTCCGCGTTGTTTCTACATACAACAATACGTATTTCTGTTTTAATTCCAAGTGATTGCAACCGTTTGAGCCCGGTGAGTGTCTGATCAAAACTATGCTCTGCTCTGGTAATAGCATCATGAATATGTGCACACGACCCATGCAGCGGCACGCCGACTAAAGTATGAATCGGAATGGTAGCGCTCAATAGTTCACAGTATTCTTTGACAGCAAATATCCTTCCGTTTGTCAGGATAAGAAACTCCGTGTCCTGAAATTTATCTCTGCAATATTCAAACAGCCTGAATATTTCTTTTCCGGCCATAAATGGTTCTCCACCAGTAACTGTAATGTGTGATGTGTCGGAAGGGATATGACTGGCAAGCGTAATTAAATCGCTTATCTTCATTCCTTCACCTCTTTGCCTTGAGGAATCAGGCGACGGACACATAATGCAATTTGAATTGCATTTCTCTGTAATAAACAGTGTGTTCTCAACGGAACTATCATCATAGCATCTGAATAATAATCCTTCATCGCTGATTTCAAACACATCATAATTATTACATTCTCTTAGTTTTGCAAGTGTATCTGAATCGTGCGTTAAAATTTCCTTTGTGGGATATATAATAGCCTCGGTTGGCTCTGCATAGATAAACTCAACCGCTTCCGCAATCAAATCTTCCTTTGTTCTTTCATCAAGAGCAAGCGATAGTATCTTAAAATCCCCTCTGTATTCCGGAACTCTGATCTTCATTGCACGATACTCCAAATAATAAAATAAGCTACATATCCCATTGCGATAAATATCGCAAACGGAATCTTCTTTACTATGGTAATATCCTTTAATCCTTTGGTACTTTTCCCCCAACGACGAACACTTTCGGCTTCAGTGTCGCTTAACCGGTTCCGTAAATCCTCTGCGGAAATTCCCGGAAGGCCCTCAATTCCCGAATTCTGCATCATTACAGATGAAACCGTTGACAGAATCATCCCCTTCCTTACCTGCAGAGTAGGAATCTGTTTATACAAATTGGTCTTGATAGTCATTTGGCAAAGCAGAAGAACAGCAGTAAATAAATATGTCGTCGGATTAAGCGAAAATGGAATGACCCTTAATAATGCCGTCAATCCAACGTCAATCAGCAGGATAACCGCAATCATTTCTTTTTTCTTTAGCAGTGCAATTCTCCCGGAAGACCATGCCGCAATGATGCACCCCACCCACACAATCCATGCGTTAACCTTTATTAGATGTACGTCAATAAAGGCAAAAGCAAGGTTTACAGCCATGACATAAATTGTTGCCGTGATATAGGATTTTAAGTAGGCGACCAGGGTCTTTTTTATATAAAAAGCAGTTACTCTTGTTTCGCCTGTAATGAGGCTCCATATCGCTGCTAGAAGTAGATAAATATAGCCGAAGAATATTGCAAAGCATATTGAGGCAAATAATGTAATACTGCTTCTGCCATAAGTCAAATACATTCCAGCCGGATATAGCATTGACAGCACTGGTATTAACTTGCAATCACCGCCTGCAAGAGCATGGGTAAAATATAAGCAAAGGCTAATTATAGTTGTAACCAGAACGTTAATTAAAAACACAAGAAGGACATCACGTGCTAAAATCCCATAGTATATAAAATCTAAAATTACACCGATCACAGCAAATCCGGCAATAAGCTTGTTTGGTATGATTCCTGACCTGATATCACTGAGTGCGGCAGTAATACCAAGACATATCATTAAAGAAAGCAATACATAATCGAAAACTGCCATATTAAATATTTTCCAAACCTATCAGATAGTTCTCAAATTCCTTAACCGTTCTGGATTCATCGTATTTACAGTTTCTAAAAGTTAACTGCAGACAATTACGTTTCTCGAAAACAGTTATTCTTGCATATCCGGAATACGCAGCAATAGCATTTGATACTGATTGTTTTGAATAAATCTCTTTGCTAAGTTGTAACTTCTTCATTATTCCGAAAACCAGTCCTTCAGTATTTCATCTTCTTTATATTCGTCTTTCGACAAATTCTGAGCCTCCTCTTGCCCTTTCTCCTCAACAACCGTAGTTGCCATCGCTCGCGCGAGCATCAGTTCTCGGATGTTTTTTGTTTGAAGATAGACTTCGTGACGGACACTCTGGGCCAACATTTCATTAGCAAAAGCTTTTTCTGTAATCGTATCATTTCCCGATTTCATCTCTAAATCAACATAGAAATAACGGTCATCCGCATCGAGATGAAGAAATGCCCTGTCAGAATAGTTATATGCCGCTTTCAGTAAGGCGGTTTTTGAATACAATTCGCGGTTAAATCGAAAATTCATTTAGTTTCAATCCTCTTTCCAAGTATTCGAAATATTATGATCACCCCATAATACATAGTAACGAAGATGTCAATCCAAATGGCCTCTTACAGGGCGACATTTCTTCCATGTTAGTGAGCCGGCTTCCTGACGCATACTTTCTACAAATCCAGTACTTTCCTCGCCATCTCTTTATATTTCTTTTTGATATATTCAAAAACGGTCTGTCGATCCATCAAACTGCCTGTCTCCCGTTATATGCTGCATCCTCCGCAAGTATTATCTTAGTTCCTGTTCTTCGCTTATGGTCTCCGCTGCGGAAACGTGATATATGTCGCGCTAAACTCTCTTATCCTTGCGTTCCGTTTGTCCAAGAAATCAAATTCTCCATCAATAAATGCAAAGTACTCATCAAGGGTCTTGGGCAGACCACTCTCTTTAAAACCTGCATCACCACACCATATGTTTACTTTCGAGTAATCTTCCGCTACGGCATCCTGCAAGAAGAAAAAGTCAACATATCCTTTGAAGTCACCAAACAAAGCATAAAACTCTCGGTCG
>CAJOPP010000234.1 GCA_905236365.1 uncultured Lachnospiraceae bacterium | reverse complement strand
TTGCTCTACAACTTCCTGCTTATATTCCGGTTTGCCATTTACAAGCTGATCCTTTACTAAACCCTTACCTCCATTTATGTACATCAACGTCAAATCATAATTAGACGCTGCATATTCAAACAATAAATTATCCTGCCGGAAATCTAAAATCGTCATCGGAAAACGAATTTCATTCGGATAGTCATCTTCCTGAGCAGCTTTCACGCTGACATAAAATGGCGTACTCGTCATTGCTATCACTGTCGCAAGAGAGAACGCCGTCACTTTTTTAAATCTTTTCAAAAGATTTGTTACTTTCATTTTTTCTTCTCCTTCACTGATTGAAATAGTATATTTACTCCACATTATATTAATCCGAAAAGTTTTTTTAGCACAATTTCAACGAAATGTCAAGTAATCATTTTTTTCAAATAAAATTTTACTCATTTGCCAACAATTTTCCTTATATTTATCCAGGAACCTTCTTTTCTGTACTTTATTAGTACTTTCTTTTAACAATACCAACAAAAAACTCCCAATATAAACGTTTCAATCATTCATTATCAGTAAACATTGATCAATTTCATAAGTAAAAAGCAAGCGAAATATCAAAACATTTTCATCATTTCGTCTGCTTTTTTCACTCTGTTTTATTTCTACCATATTAGCATTTTTTTCTTAATTATTATCATTTTGCTATTACAACGCATTCCACAGAAAACACTTCTTATCATTTTCTATCCCATGTTCACCGGTGCACCTTATAACATCCCTTCATAAGAATATCAAGCACAATCTGTAACATTCCATCAAAAAGCCCACAGCCCATATAACGGCACATTCAGCACACTCTTTTGAAAACTCAATGGATCCATTGAAATTCGAAGTGACATCCGATTATCATATTTACTTCGAAACACCTTCATGTTCTGTGCTTTCCTCCTAATTTGCGGTTGCACCGTCACCGGTACAATATCTTCATTATCTTCAAATACAAAATCCACCTTTGCCGTCGCACTGGAGACCCAAAAATAAAGTGTCCCAATTGACGGATTCATTGTAAGTTCCGATAACACATATTGTTCAATCAATGCACCATGGACATCTTCTAATAGATTCTTTCCATCTCCTAACCTGTCATATGGTATATCACACATCATACGAAGTAATCCATGATCCAAATGATATAATTCAAAGGATTTTGTATCTACCTGATCGGCAAGCGGAGTAATTCCATCCGTAACCCGATTCACTTTTCTCACCAGCCCGGTTGACACCAACCAGTTAACGGAACTTTCATACTCTCTTGCCCGTGCATTTTCATCAACATACTGATACATAAACTTGTGATTCTCTTTATCAAATTGACAGGGAATACTGTTCCAGATTTTACACACCTTTTCTGCATAGATTTCTGGTGCATTTTGTATAAGATACTCCTGACATTGATTCAATTGCACCCTTAGTGTCGTATCCACACGGCTTAAGTCATGATTTTTTATGTACTCAGAAACCACAGCCGGCATTCCTCCCGTAATATAAAACAACTTCATATATTCTGTTATCTTTTCAATATATTGCGGAGCAATCGGCTCTAATTTTTGTTTTTCAATATACTTACATAGCTCCTGCTCTTTATTGGCGACCAAGAACTCCTCAAATGTCATTGGAAAAAGGAAACAATTATATAAAAGATTTACATAGTCCTTTTCGTATATCATTTCTCCTATAGTCGAGGCAATGATACAGATTGAAAGTTCAGGACGGTGTCTCTTCATGCTCATGATTGCCTCTACTACATTGCCATTTACCTGTACCTCATCAAATACAAACAATGTTTTACCTTCTTCATATATCTGATCACAGTAAATGCAGAGTGCTGCTATCAGTTTATCAACCTTAACCTCACTTCCTTGTTTAAATAAAGCTGCTGCTTCCTCCTCTTTTTCAATATTAATATAGAATACATGCTTATAGAACCCATTGGCAAAATCATTTATCACCCAGGTTTTTCCTACTCCAACAGCACCTTTTAAAAGTAAAACCTTATCCTGTTTTTCTTCATACCATTCTATCAAATCATTCATTATGATTCGGTACATTCTAATCCTCCTCTTGTAATGGCATATTCTGCCAGGCTCTTTTCAGCCGTTCCACACCATTCACAATCTGCTCTTCTTTTAATCTTGCAAAACCAATCAAAATCGTAGGTTTCCGTTCTTCTTCCCTGATATAGAAATCAGAAAGTGCATAAACTTTCACACCTTCTTTTTTAGCCGCTTCTAAAAGCTTTTTTTCTACACGATCTGCCTCTTTCACTTGCTCTCCAAATTCCAATAACAAATGCAGACCGGCACTTTCTCCGCTGATTTGAGCAGGTATCCCGGCACTTTTCAATTGTTGTAACAACATATCATGCTTTGTTTTATAAACTTTCCGCATGCGATTTAAATGCCGCTCAAAATGACCCTGTAGGAAAAATTGACTAATCACATTCTGATCAATTCTGGATACTGTTGAAAAATAAAACGCTGCTTTTTTTTGATACACCTCAATAAGATGCTCCGGTAATACCATATAACTCATCCGGATTCCCGGTGCAATTGCCTTCGAGAGCGTTCCAATATATATGACTTTATCAAAAGGATCCTGACTCTGTAAGGAAGGAATTGGCTTGCCAAAGTATCGAAACTCACTGTCATAATCGTCCTCAATAATATAACGATTCTGTTCCTTTGCAGCCCATGCTAACAATTGTCCTTTCCGAGTGGCTGACATGACCGTTCCAAACGGAAATTGATGAGACGGTGTAACATACACCATATTTGCACCGCTCGCCTCTAACAGATCCATACGTATGCCCTGATCATCCAAAGAAATAGGAGTCATTTGATAACCCAGACTTTCAAAAATCGTATAAGCCTGTTTATACGCTGGATTTTCCATAGCCACATGTTGAACCCCTTCTAATATTCTACTTAACAACAGTAGCATATAATCGCTTCCTGCTCCTATAATAATCTGCGAAATTCTGCATTGTACCCCTCGGGATTGATGTAAATAATTCTGTACTGCTTTTCGCAAGGAAGAATCTCCCTGATGATTGCCTGACAAAAATAATTCTTTATTATCATCCATCAAACAATCCCGCATTATTTTTCTCCATTTATCATAAGGAAAATAATCCATGTCCACGCCACTTAAAGAAAAATCAATCTGACACTCCGGCTCCCCAGTTGGATCTATGCTCTCGTCCTCATCTTCTCGTGCATTATTTTCTATATGAATCCCCTCAAGATACAATGTATCTGATGCACATACAAAATATCCTTTTTTGGGTACGGACTCAATATATCCTTCTGATAGTAATTGTCCATATGCCATATCAATTGTATTTCGACTGACTTCCAAATGTGAGGATAAACCTCTGCTAGAAGGTAATTTGGTTCCACATGAAAGATTTCCCTGTTTTATCTCTTCACGAATATACTTATAAATTTGTTCATAGATTGGTTCTCTGCTCTTAGGATCAATTGAAATCGTAAGCATCTTCTTCTCCTGTTTGAACTATACTTTGCATGACATTCCCGCCTGTCGACCCGATACCTGTAGAACAAAGAGTCGCTTGCGACTCTTTCGCGCCCGAACGGTATTGCGAAGCAATTAACTTCTTCTCCGCGAGGTGCACATCCCGCGGAGCGTTTTTGCTTTATAGGAGACGAAGTTCCCTATAAAGCAAAAGAAAGGGGCGTCCCTATGACACCCCCCTCTACCATCTGATTGTCTATATCATTATACAAAAACAAGACCCTCATCTTCATCGTCATCTTTGCTGATTGCCAACATACCACTATCGCTGGTATTGGATAATAACAAGGTAAGTCCGATATTCTTTCCTGCTCTGTCACCTGTTGCTACATAAATTTCACCGGATTCTACCAGCGTAAGTGCTATTTTAAGTGCCTGATCTTTGAAGTGCATCAATTCTCTTCGATCAATGGAACTTAGCTTAAACAAATACTGGTTCCTTGAACTGATCAGCAAAATACTATACCGATTGGTTGTGCCTTTATGCGTAAGCATACCCGAACCAACCATTCTGGAGTTTGCAACCAAAATCTCTGCATTTTCTTCTCCACCATATTCCCGGTAAATGAGATTGAATACTTTGTTATATTCCTCCTCTGTGTCTACACGAACCGGCATCTCCGCTACAGCAAATTCCACTGTGGAATCAGCAAAACGAATTGTTCCCCCCTCATCATTGATCACTGCTGTACAACTCTTCGGTACCTGTAAACGGAAGAACTTATTCTGAATAACCTTGTCATATGGGCTCTCAACCGGATTCAGAAGTTCTTTATACTTCTCTTCAATGAGATGCATACAACTTAGTGCATCTACATCGCCTTCTTTTACAACTTCTTTCAGACCCTCATACAGGTCAATAGTATCCTGATCTAAAGAATCTGTCACAGCCAATACCTGTTTCACTGCCGACACAGATCCCTTTACCGCAACACCATAATAGAGTCTCTTTCTTTCACTTTCCGAAACACCTTGTGAAATCTTATGCTCAATTACCTGGAACAAATATTCTTTGCTAAAGTCCGTATAACCGGCTTCATATGCCCGGAAGAAATAATCCAGACTCTTGATTGGACCAGCATATCCTTCCTGCTTCTCCTGTGCCTGACAATAAGCACCGTATTCATATGCAGCCTGTACATTGCCTAAATTGATGGCAGCCAGAAATGCCTGTTCAATCTCTCTTTCGCTTGCCAGATAAAATACCTGATCCTTCTTATACATGGCAACTTTGAATGCCGTTTCCGCATTGCCTTCCTGAATTGCACGTTCCCATGCACTGATTGTTGTTTGCAACTGCTCTGCATCGCCTAAGCTCTCAATATCCTTGATATATGGTTCTGCCTCAGCAATGCCATTCTCTACAGCTTTCTTTAAATACTCAAGTGCTAATGTACCATCTCGCTTACCGTCCACTAATCCGTAATAATAAAATCTTCCCAAATAAAACGGAACCCGCTTATGATGCAATCGATCAGCATTCTCATACCACTCTTTCGCAGTACCGTATTTCTTTAATTTCTGATCATATATGGTTCCAATCAAGAATGCAAGATCGGGATCCTTATTAGCTTCGAATAACTGTCTGGCAAAATTGATTGTTTTATCAATATCATGATATGGGCTATCTTCATCATAGTACAACTCGATAAACAGATAACTCGCTTTGGTGCTTCCATTCTGAAGTGCAATCTTTGCATTCTGCATTGCCTTCTCATACTCTTCCATATTGTAATAATAAAGAGCTTCATTATAATACTGAATCTCTGTTCGATTGGCACTCTTATCACTTAACAAAGTTGGAATCACAAATGCAAAAGAGTTGGCAACTTCAAAGATAATCTCATTATACTGTTCCATAATCTCCATAGTCGAACAGATAAAACGTAAACATGCCCAACGATTCTTCTGTTTAAAAACAAATGTAACAATCCCCTTATCCAGTTCCTGATGATAGAAACGAGCCGAAATACCATTGGCATATTCTGTAATGTAAGGTGTAATCTTCAATTCGATATCATATGCATCATTCTGATAGACCAGAAAATCTTCGATGTTCCGTTCGGATTCCTTTGGAACCGTTGTATAATTGACATAGATTGCAAAATCGGTATATGTGTGGCTTGGTGCATAATACTCTTCTTCCGTTTCTGCATCAATACTCTTCACCCAATCCTTTGGCAACTTATGAATATAGCCTTCTACCTGATCATGTACATAAGTATACTGATACTGGAGCTGGGCTGCATCCTGTGCCTTATAGCGGAACTCAATCCCCCTTGCCTTGCGTCGTTCTGAAATCTGAGAATAAATCTTATCTTTCTCTTCAAATTCAATACTGTCAGCATGCGTGGCATTATACTCGATTCTATCTAAAGAAGCCTTCGCCTTGTCATCGCCCTTATCTGCCAGCTTCTGATACCATGACTTCGCCTTCTCAATATCAACAGGCACCACATAATCACTCTTATTTCCCTGTTCATCAATGCGATTTAATCCTGTCTCATAAATATCACCAAGACGCATATAGGCTGAATGAATATCATAGGTCGTTGCTTTTTCCAAATACGTAATGGCCTTTGCAAAATTCTGGATATCTAACATCAGCAGACCAAGCTTATATAATAAATTACCATCTTCTACAAGATTGATATAACGCTCGTAATATTTTGCTGCTAATTCTCTGTCCACATCAGCCCTGATATTCTTATACTTTCCTGTCTCATAGACCTCTCCTAAAATCTTAAGGGCCTCACAACCATACTGCTGATACTGCGGTTCCATCACGCCAATATCTGCAATCTGATTCAGTGCTTTGATTGCCTCTATTGATATTCCGTGTTCAATCAGTTCCATTGCCTTATCGTACTTTTTCTCTACATTATTAGTACCTTCAGACTCACTCCTTCCTGACTGTCTAATAAACGGAATTTTGTCTAAAAAATTTGAAAAACGTCCCATTTTCTCACCTGCTTTTTCTATAAACTATAGCTGAAATAATTGTAACACAGCACTTCCCAAAGGGCAACCCTTGAAAAATAATTTCTTAACAAAACGATAACAGTTGGTTACTGGCAGTCAAGTGAACTGCAACACAAAACAAGAAGAACGTCAAATGATATAATCTGACGTTCTTCTTATTATTACACTCATCAATCATTCTATAATACACTATCCAATAAATTACCGGTAGAATACTTTCCTGATGTTCCAAATGCTGTATATGTATAATTGTTACCAAGCAAATTGTTGACATTCGCATTGATATTACCTGCTACAGATTGTATCCTGTCACCAAAACTGCCGGAACCATTAAACAATGACTTCACAACATTCATATCTGCCTTCTTGAAAGTCTCTTCGTCTACTGATAATGTATTATCTGCATTGATCTTGATTCCTACATTATTCAACAGCCTTCCATTGCTACCGGCAGACTGAATCATTCCCAAAGTCTGCCTTAGTACCGCATTGTTCGTACTGTTAACAGAACTTTTCACCAACTGATTATAGGAAGATACAAGACTATCAACTGCTTTGTAAATCTTGTCCGTATCATATCCCTTTACCGTTATCCCTGAATCCTTGTCCTTGATATCCACTTTATTAAACAGTGAATCCTTACCTGTATTCGTCAATGCTCCTGCTGCCTTGTACAAAGAATCTGCTTCACCTTTCAGCGTTGTCTTAGTCGCAGTAGTGTCTCCATCACCAGAAGTCGTACTCTTATCTGTTCCGTACTTCTTATAATATGCCTTGATTAACTTATTATAAGAACCTCTTGTAACGGATGAATATTCTGCCAAATCGATTCCTAAGATATTACTGCTACCGACAGATGTTGTGCTCTTTGTACTGTTAAATAAATATGACGTATCATTCGTATAATTATTGCCCCAAAAATTATTAATTGCTGCCATAGCACCACTCCTTTGATTATAAAACGAAACCTCCTTGTTCCCTGTTAATATGCTCTACCTGATCCTAAGACAAGCTTATGACCGGCCTCAAAATATAACCACTTTGCTATTCTCACATGATTATACTTATCTATATTATAGCATAATATCCACTAATTGCAACAACAGTCACAAAAAAACACCACAAGTTACAATTAATGTTACAGTTCACTCGTTCGTCAGTAAACAGCAGTGATTACCATTTTTGAATGTTCAAAAACGGTTTAAAACATCATCCGATTTTATTTTGCACTCTCAAGATATTCTGAAAGATTATCAACAGCAGCGACCTCATCATCACCCTCTGCAGATACGGTAATCTCCTCTCCTTGAGAAAGGCCTAAACTCATCATTCCCATAATACTCTTTGCATTAATCTGTTTGTCTGCGGACCGAATAAAAACCTTACTATCAAACTGACTTGCTCTTTGCACCAGTACTGCCACCGGTCTTGCTTCTGCATCTCCTGATAAATTAATCGTTACTGTCTTGCTAACCATTTTCATTTCCTCCTTAAATCAAGTTATCCTCTCTCAAAGTATTTGCAATCGTGCTGATTTTTCTTAATCTATGATTCACACCGGATTTTGATACCGGTGGATTCAACATTTCTCCAAGTTCCGACAGATTCGCATCCGGTTCTTCCAACCTTAGCTCTGCCAATTCCCTTAACGGTTCCTTAAGATACTTCAACCCCTTCGTCTGCTCAATATACTCAATATCTTCAATCTGCCGTCTGGCAGCATTGACTGTTTTCTTAATATTTGCAGTCTCACAGTTCACGCGACGATTAATGTCGTTTCGCATATCCTTAAGAATCCGGACATTCTCCATGTCCATCAAACTAACATATGCTTCCATCACATTCAGAATATCCACAATCATGGAACCTTCCTTCAAATACACCACATAGTATTTTTTGCGTTTTACAATCTTTGCATCTAACGAAAAATTCCGGATCACTGATTGAACAGCTGTTGCCATTTCTTTATTTTGTACTACAATCTCAAAGTGATATGCCTTATTGGGATCATTAACAGAACCTACTGCCAGAAAAAGTCCTCGTATAAAGGCCTTCTTGCAGCAATCCTTTTGTACTACCTGTTTAGGGAAGCGACAATTCTGAAGAGAAACACCCTTCGATGATACATAAGTGATTGATTCCTCTTCTATCTCCTGTAGTTCTTCTTCATCTAACCAATCTTCCTCAAGAAAATCCACATAATCAGAAAGCTTTATCGTCTGAAGAAGCTTATCCAACATCTCCTGATCATCAATTTGAATATATCTGGAATGTCGGTCGAGCACAATCTCATGTTCAAAAATTTTGTCAATCAATTGACTGATTTTGTCCCCGATTAGTTCATTTTCTAATTTGAGAATCAGTTTTACCTGACCATCTTTTAATTCCACTTCCCCCACCGCTAAGACAAGTGCCAATAACTCTGCAATCTGACAATGCCGGCTTGCACTGCTATGCCGTCCAATCTCTTCCTTTACCTTTGCTGAAAATGACATAATGCTAACCCTTTCTAATTGCGTCTTTTTCAATATCACGGTGATCAATTCTTACACTATACGGAAGCTGCTTCAATTCTTGATGAATACCATTTGCCAGTGTGACCGAACGGTGTTTTCCACCCGTACAGCCAATTGCAATTACCAATCCATTTTTTCCTTCTTTTATATAATTGGGAATCAGAAATTCCAGTAAGTCAACAATTTTGTTCATAAACTCTTTTGCTTCGTCAAACTGCATCACAAAATCCTGAACAGCTTCATGATTACCGGTCAACGGGCGAAGTTCTAAATCATAATATGGATTTGGTAAAAATCTTACATCAAATACCAAATCTGCATCCCTTGGTATACCATACTTAAATCCAAAAGACACAATATTGACAATAAAATTATTATATTCTTCATTCTTGATAAAAATCTTGTCCAGTTCTGCCTTTAACTCTCTTGTCAGCAGACTGGTCGTATCAATAATATAATCCGCTTCTTTCCGAAGAAAAGCAATCTGCATACGTTCTTTTTTG
>CAJOPP010000233.1 GCA_905236365.1 uncultured Lachnospiraceae bacterium | reverse complement strand
TTTCCGGGAATGAGAACGCAGGCCAGCAGCAGGAACCGAAGAATGATAGCAGTGGACTGTCCAACAATATTTCCGGGAATGAGAACGTAAGCCAACAGCAGGAGTCGAAGAATGATAACAGCGGACTGTCCAACAATATTTCTGTGAATGAAAATGCGAGCCAACAGCAGGATTGGAAAAACAGTTCTGCTATACTTGATTCAAATAACAGCAATGTAAGTCCACCGGATTCTACAAAGATTACGAAATTAACGGCGAAGAAGAATGCATTTACGGTAAAGTGGAAGAAAAAAGCAGTTACAGGATACCAGATACAGTATAGTACAAAGAAAAACTTTAAGAGCGGAACCAAGACGGTTACGATTCGCAAAAAAACGACCTCTTCAGTTACGGTTAAGAAATTGAAAGCAAAGAAAAAATATTATATACGAATAAGAACTTATCGGACAGTGGCTGGAGGAAAATATGTTTCATTCTGGTCAGATGTGAAGACAGTGAAGACAAAATAGAGCGTATAACAAATCCCTGTAAAGATCGTATTGACTATCTTTACAGGGATTTAACTCAGTCGGGGTACAAGCTCCGACAGAGTTAAAACGCTCCGCGAGGATGCGCACGGATTCGAATCTGAAATTACAATCGTATATTGGCAGGTCTATTTTGCTAATCCAAAATATAACAGAACAAGTAGACCTAACACAATTCGATACCACCCAAACACTTTGAAATCATGTTTTTTGATATAACCCATCAAAAATTTAATCGCAAAAATGGATACGCCAAATGCCACGATCATGCCAAAGAGCAAAACGCCCAGTTCTGTTCCGGAAAAAGCAAATCCGACTTTTAATAAGTATTTTAACAGTTTTACAAGGCTGGCTCCAAACATAACCGGAATGGCAAGAAAGAAGGTAAATTCTGCTGCCAGTTCTCTGGAGGTACCAATCAGGATTCCGCCAATAATGGTAGAGCCGGAACGGGATGTTCCGGGAATCAGGGAAAGTACCTGAAACAAACCAATTAGCAACGCATCTTTAAAAGAAAGCTCTTTCAGGGTTGTGATTCTTGGAGTGCGGTTCTTATTATAATTTTCAATGAGAATGAAAAAGATACCATATAAAATTAACATCAAAGCAACCACCGGAGCGGTATGCAGATGCTCTTCCATCCAATCGTCTAAGGGAAGACCGACGACAGCAGCCGGAATGCAGGCAATTACAATCTTAAACCATAGAACAATCTTATCCATCGCACAGTAGTTATTGCAAAATGTCTGTAAATGTTTTGCAAAACCATCCGTTGCTTCTATGGCAAACCAGCTTTTTTGGGGAGCATTTTTTTTCGTGTGAAATGGCCATAGTTTTTCCCAATAAAGAACCACCACTGCCAAGATAGCTCCAAGTTGTATGAGTACATTGAACATCTTCATAAACTCTTCACTTTGATTTAATTTTACAAATTCGTCCACCAGTATTAAGTGGCCGGTACTGCTGATAGGCAGCCATTCCGTGATTCCTTCTACAATTCCCAGTAGTAAGACTTTGAACCATTCCAAAATATTCATCATTCTTATCCTCATTTCTTTTTGATATAAATTTCATGGTATAATATATGTATGATTTATTTTCTCCATGATACGCACAAAAAAGGACGACTTTCAACATTGAAGGATGTTTGAAAGAACAATCATTACCTGCTTCTTCTATATGTGGGGAGAAAATAGTAACACTATCTGTCATTATCGCACTATTTTGATAGAAGAGCAAGAGAAAATTTTAGAAAGAAGCAAACACCTTTTTTACGAAAAGAATGTTTCCAACATTAGTGGAACTGTGATATAATGATTCTTGCATAAAATGAAACCATATGTAACCCCTTTTGTTTTGTCGAAAGACTTTACAAGAGGTAAAAAGCGAGAGGATTAAAGGGAAACATCAATGTATTATGATAAGATGCCATTATATGATTTACGAGGTAAAGAAGTGATGACCAAAAGAATGATAAAAGGAATAACATTGTTATTGACTGGTTTGTGGATGATATTTATCTTCTGGATGTCGGCGGCGTCAGCAGAAGAATCTACCGATATGAGCCTTTCGGTTGGTTATGCAGTTGGAAGGATTGTGGTGGATGAGTTTGACAGCCTTTCAGCGGAAGCACAGGAAGAGTATGCAGAGCAAATAGATCATCCGGTGCGAAAAACGGCACATTTTATGGAATATACAGTCTTAGGGATTTTGTTTAGTGTGGATCTTTTGCTGTTTATCCGGCTTACGGTAATGTCGCGTTTTCTGCTGGCATGGATTGCAGGAATTGCGTATTCTATTACGGATGAATTTCACCAACTCTTTGTGTCGGGAAGAAGTGGACAGCTTACAGATGTACTGATTGATGGAAGCGGTGTACTTTTAGGATGTATTGTAATATTGGTTGTGTGCATGTTGTATTCTTTTAAAAGAAACAAAAAGGTGGAAAAGGGCAGAGAACAATTTTGACTCCCAAACCAACTATCGTTCATATATTTATGAACGATAGTTCAAATCTTTTAAATTTTTCTGGCATTTCCTTCCGGTTATAGTACATTTTAAAGAAAATAAGCCAATAGCAAAAGAAGATACTACTGGCTTACTGTGAAATGTCAGGCAGTTTATTTGTTTATTTACTTTACAGGATACTGATTGTCAAAACATGCACTACATAATGGAAGGTCTCCTACCATCGCATGAAAATCTTCTATATTCAGATAGCCTAAAGAATCTGCACCAATCTGTTCCCGAATCTCTTCAGTGGTAAGCTTCGATGCAATCAGAGCGTTGTTCGAAGGAACATCCGTTCCGTAATGGCATGGATATAAAAATGGTGGCGAACTGATTCTTACATGAACCTCGGTAGCACCTGCATTTTTCAGCATGGTGATCAGCTTTGAAATGGTGGTACCCCTTACAATAGAGTCATCGATGAGAACGATTCGTTTTCCTTTGACCACACTGGAAATGACATTCAGTTTGATCTGGACAGCGGATTCCCGTTCAGTTTGTGTCGGTTTGATAAACGTACGTCCCACATAACTGTTCTTTTGAAAAGCGATACCATATGGAATATTGGATTGTTCGGCATAACCGATTGCTG
>CAJOPP010000232.1 GCA_905236365.1 uncultured Lachnospiraceae bacterium | reverse complement strand
TTTTCTGCTATCAATTAAGTAATTCTTTATTCAACAGGAATTGTTTACTGTAACGTATTCGATTCCGTTTTCATCAAGAGTAATAGAGTTTTTCAATCTGTTTACACAGCCTAAGCATAATGTGTTATAATGAGCAAAGCAGTTTCATTGCATGTTTACATGCAATTGAAAATAATGGAAAGGAAGGAAAACTATGGCTACCCAAAGCACAGTGAAAGAACGTACAGACAGTAAAGTGACAGAACCCAGACAATATCACGTCATCATGTTAAATGATGATTTTACAACGATGGAATTTGTAGTAGAGATTCTTGTGGATATCTTTCATAAAGATCCTGCCACTGCAGAGTCTATTATGATGATGGTCCACAAGAATGGGAAAGCGGTAGTAGGAAAATATTCATATGATATGGCACTTACAAAGATAAATGCTGCTATGTCCAGAGCGAAGGCAAAAGGATTTCCTTTTCGAATGACGATGGAGGAGGCGTAGTAACATGAATATGTCAAGAGAAGTATCAGAAATAATACAGGGTGCTTTTAACTATGCATTGGAGAAAAAATACGAATATATAACGCCTGAAATGCTCTTAATGCTTATATGTGACTATACATATTTTTGGGAGGTGTTTGAAGATTGTGGTGGAGATTCTCGTATATTAGTGGGAAATCTTACGCAATATATGGAGGAATACATGGATTGTGCAGACGGAGTGAAACCGGATTTTTCGATTGGCAGTACATATGCAATATCATATGCAGGACAAAGTGCTTTGAATAGTGGAAATGCGGAGATTGAGATCAGACATCTTATTCATGGAATATGGCAGTTAGAAGAGAGTTATGCGGTTTATTATATGAAACAGCAAGGGGTAAATGAGGCAGATCTCTTACGGGAATTGACAAAGATTGAGGAGGAAGAAGACTTAGACGAGTCGGAATCTGAATATACGGAAAATGATGAAATTATGTTTGACAGATATGCACAAGAGGAGTTAGAAGATGGAGAATTTGAAGAAGAATCTTCAAAAAGGCATTCTGTTGCGCAATGGAAGTTATATGCACCATGTTTAAATGAGACGCTGGAGGATGTGAATCCTTTGATTGGACGGGAAGAGGAAATCGAACGAACCGTTCAGATTTTATGCAGAAAAGATAAAAATAATCCGCTTCATATCGGAGAACCGGGGGTAGGCAAAACGGCAATCACATATGGATTGGTGCAACGAATCAATGAGAATAACGTTCCAAAGCCTTTGATGGGAAGCAAAATTTTTGCACTGGATCTAGGAGGAATGCTTGCAGGAACCCAGTATCGGGGTGATTTTGAAAAAAGGTTCAAGAAGGTGTTGGGTGAGATTGAGAAAGAGGAGAAGCCAATCATTTATATTGATGAAATTCATAATTTAGCAGGAGCAGGAGCGGTGGGAGAGAGTTCTTTTGATGCTTCCAATATGTTGAAGCCGTATCTGACATCCGGGCATATCCGCTTTATCGGAGCCACTACCTTTGAGGAATATAAAAAATATTTTGAAAAGAATAAGAGTCTGGTCAGAAGATTTCAAAATGTAGAAATTAAAGAACCGGGTGAAGCGGAAACATTGGAAATACTAAAAGGTCTGAGAAAAAAATATGAAGACTTTCATGGGGTGACTTATGAAGATGGAGTATTGGAATATGCGGTTTCCATGAGTGCAAAGCACATCAATGAGCGGTATCTGCCGGATAAAGCAATTGATTTGATTGATGAGGCTGGTGCATACAGAAAGCTCCATCCGATTCCCGGAGAGAACCAGTCTGTTGATAAAAGCATTGTCAGTGAAGTTTTGACAAAGATATGCAGAGTACCGGTGGAAACGGTGAATACAGATGAAATCACAGGACTTGCAACGTTAGAAGAACGGTTAAAGAGTCGGGTATTCGGTCAGGATGAGGCAGTAGAGCAGGTAGTGAATGCCGTTAAGTTTTCAAGGGCAGGTCTGTTGGAGGAAGGAAAGCCATTGGCAAGTCTTCTTTTTGTGGGACCGACAGGAGTTGGTAAAACAGAGATTGCCAGAAGTCTGGCAGAAGAACTGGGAGTGAAGCTGGTACGCTTTGACATGAGTGAGTATGGGGAAAAGCATGCGGTTGCTAAGCTGATTGGTTCTCCAGCCGGATATGTCGGATATGAAGAAGGCGGGCAGCTTACTGAGGCAATTCGAAAAAATCCATCCTGTGTGTTGCTATTGGACGAGATTGAAAAGGCACATCCGGATATTTACAATATATTACTACAGGTGATGGATTATGCAACTCTGACGGATAATCAGGGAAGAAAAGCAGATTTTCGCAATATAGTCGTGCTTATGACTTCCAATGCCGGGGCGAATCGGATTGGAAAAAAAGGAATCGGATTTCAGAGTACAAATCAGGATAACAGCGTTATTAAGGAAGAAGTGAAGCGTACCTTTCAACCGGAGTTTCGGAACCGCCTGAACCGAATTGTTGTCTTTCACAGTATGGATGATGCGATGGCAGAGCGTGTTGTGGAGAAGAAGTTAGGCGAGTTGAAGACAATGCTTACGAAGAAAGCGATTCAGTTGAGAGTTGATGAAAAGGCGATGCGATTGATCATGAAGAAAGGTGTCAGTGAAGAGTTTGGAGCCAGAGAGGTGGATCGGGTAATCCGGAATGAGATTAAACCGTTACTGGTTGATCCTATTTTGTTCGGAAATTTACAAAATGGTGGGGAGATGCTTCTTACAGTGGAAGAAGAGGCATTTACTTTGATTTAGAAGAGAGGTGGAATATGCCAATATTCAGATTGGAAGAAGATAAGATCTATTTTCCTCAACCAACATTAGCAGAATCGGATGGTCTGTTGGCGGTAGGGGGTGACTTGAGTGTCGACCGCTTGCTGCTTGCTTATAGCAATGGGATTTTTCCATGGTACGATGAAGGGAATCCTATCATGTGGTGGTGTCCGAAAGAACGCTTCATTATTAGACCGAATGAAATTCATGTTTCTCATTCTCTGAAGAAATATATGAAAAAACACAAGGTCGATATTATGATTGATCGTGATTTTGCAGACACCATGCACCGATGCAGGACAAAGCGAGAATTTGCAGAAGGTACATGGATTACCGATGATATGGAAAAGGCGTATTACAGGCTGCACGAGGAAGGTTTTGCCATGAGTGTGGAATCGTATGTGGATGATGAATTGGCCGGTGGACTTTATGGAGTAGTGATAGGCAGATGTTTTTTTGGTGAAAGTATGTTTTCGGATGCGGAAAATGGTTCGAAAATTGCACTTGTGAAGTTTTCAGAACTGCTTGCTGAGAATAAGTTTGTCATGATCGACTGCCAGTTTCATACAGATCATCTTGAAAGTATGGGCGGTGTTCGAATCAGTTATGTGGAATATATGGAAATGCTGGAGAGAGGAATGAGCGATTAGGTGGTGCTAAACAGCCAACGGCTGTTTAGCA
>CAJOPP010000231.1 GCA_905236365.1 uncultured Lachnospiraceae bacterium | reverse complement strand
GCTCCGCAATCAACACATTTCTCAATCTTCATCATCTCTGCCTGCCAATTATCCGATAGCCAGTTAGCCGACGGAGAACGACGGATCATTTGAGACATTCTTGCACACTGATTGATCACAATCCCCACCGTACACGGGGAACAATAACCGCATCCCCGACAAAACTCATCCAAAAGTTCCGCCCGGTCTTTCTCTATAAAAGCCTGTAATTCCGCTGTCATCTTCGGTTCTTCCTCAAAAAACTTTAACCATTCATCTAATTCTTTTTCCTTCTGAATTCCCCAAATTGGCAGAACATTATACTGGCTCATAAACGCCATACAAGCAGATGCGTTATTTAACATTCCTCCTGAAAGTCCCTTCATAGCAATAAATCCCATTCCTGCTTCCTCACAGGACTTCACAAGTGCAATATCCCGTTCTGTAGAAAGATAAGAAAACGGAAACTGCAACGTTTCATAGAGCCCGCTTTTTACAATCTCCTCTGCGACACCAATTTTATGAGCAGTGATTCCAATATGACGGACTTTCCCCTGCTTTTTCGCTTCTACCATTGCTTCATACATACCGGTTCCATCCCCTGGTGCATAACATTGTTTTACACAATGAAACTGATAGATATCCAGATAATCGGTTCGAAGGTTCTTTAATGTTGTCTCCAAATCCTCCCAAAACTTTTCCGGGGTGGTCGCCATTGTTTTTGATGCAATATAAATCCTGTCACGCATCCCTTCAAATGCAACTCCTAGTTTTTCTTCACTGTCAGAATAGGCTCTGGCAGTATCAAAAAATGTCATTCCACCATCGTACGCTTTACGCAATATGTTCACTGCATCAGGCAAATCAATCCTCTGCACCGGTAATGCACCAAATGCATTCTGCGGCGTGATAATTCCAGTATTTCCCAATGTGATCATTTTCATTTTGTGTCTCCTCTTTTCTGCTTTAACTACTAAAACAGATAACTATGAAATATCATTCTTGCAATATACCACAATGAAAAGTAATTCATTGCCATTACTTATAATAACGTAATCCTTTATATTTGTAAACACATTCACTCATTTAGCCCTCTCTAATCGTAACAGTTCATCCTTTGGCTTCACTGTTACACATCGGACACAGCTTCGCATTCCAGTGTGCACGATATCAGTACAATTTACGTTATTGGCACATCGCCCGCAGCAAGTGCAGGTGACTGAAGGCTAAACTGTTACAAATATACTTCGTAATCAAATTCCGTTTATATTATAAAAGCACCGCAAAGTTAACTATACTCTGCGATGCTTCCCTTCAACAATACTAATTCAATTATAATTTACAAATATCCACCAACGTCAAATGTTCTTTATTTGCTTTCTCCAATGAGGTAAGCAAGGCATCAGCCGTATCCAGACTGGTAAGTACCGTAACTCCCGTCTCAATCGCATGACGGCGGATGATAAATCCATCCTTACTTTTCTCAATCCCCTGTGCCGGTGTATCAATGACCAGATCGATTTCATGGCTTAAAATCAAGTCAAGCAGGTTCGGCGATGGTGCTTCCACCTTATTGATAGGTTTCGCCGGAACTCCATTCTCATTCAAAATACGACAGGTACTTCTCGTAGAGTAAATCTCATATCCTAACGCTACAAACCTTCTTCCAATCTCCACTGCATCCATCTTATCAGAATCTTTGACAGTCAGCACCATCTTTTTATGTTTTGGCAAATCCACACCATTTCCCAGGAATGCCTTATACAGTGCTTCATTGAAATCTTTTGCAATACCAAGACATTCACCGGTTGACTTCATCTCCGGACCCAGACTGATTTCTGCACCGCGAAGCTTCTCAAAAGAGAATACCGGCATCTTGACTGCATAATATTCACTCTCCGGCTGCAATCCAGGCGTATATCCCAGATTGCGAATTTTCTCACCTATAATTACTTTGGAGGCAAGATCCACAATTGGAATTCCTGTCACCTTACTGATATATGGTACCGTTCTGGAAGAACGTGGATTCACCTCAATCACATATACGTCATCCTGATATACAATAAACTGAATATTGATCAGACCAATGACATGAAGACTAGTCGCAAGCTTTCTTGTATAATCTTCCAATACCCGCTTCACCTTATCCGACAAACTTCTTGCCGGATATACGGAAATACTGTCACCGGAATGGATTCCTGCACGCTCCACATGCTCCATAATTCCCGGAATCAGAATATCTTCTCCATCACATACCGCATCGACTTCTACCTCTTTACCCATCAGATACTTATCGACCAGAATCGGATGCTCCTGAACAGTACGATTGATAATCTCCATAAATTCCACAATGTCATTATCACTAATAGCAATCTGCATTCCCTGACCACCCAATACATAAGACGGACGTACAAGTACAGGATATCCTAACTCATTCGCTGCTGCAAGTGCTTCTTCACAGGTATATACCGTTTTTCCTGCCGGTCTTGGAATACAGCATTTTTCTAATATCTCATCAAATAACTCCCTGTCTTCTGCAGCATCCACATTCTCTGCCGAAGTTCCAAGTATCGGAACTCCCATCTTCAATAAATCCTCAGTCAGCTTAATAGCAGTCTGTCCACCAAACTGCACAACTGCTCCATCCGGTTTTTCCAGATTAACGATTGCTTCCACATCTTCTGCCGTAAGTGGCTCGAAATACAGCTTATCTGCAATGTCAAAGTCAGTACTAACCGTCTCCGGATTATTATTCACAATGATCGTCTCATATCCACATTCACTTAGCGTCCATGTACTATGAACGGAACAATAGTCAAACTCAATTCCCTGACCAATTCGGATAGGACCGGAGCCTAATACCATCACTTTTTTCTTTGTCCGGGTAGCATCCACTTCTGACTCTCCCTCATAGCAGGAATAATAATACGGCGTGCTCGCCTCAAACTCTGCAGCACAGGTATCTACCATCTTATAAGCTGGATGAATATCATACTCAAAACGAAGATCATGCACTTCCTGCTTTGTTTTACCTGAAATCTGTGCAATGACCTCATCCGGGAACTCCAGACGTTTTGCCTCATTCATCAGTTCCATAGTAAGCGGCTCCTGAGCAAGGCGTTTTTCTATTTTTATGATATTCTCAATCTTATCCAGGAACCACATATCAATCTGGGTGATTGCATGAATCTCTTCTAAAGAAATACCGCGGCGGATTGCCTCGGCAATCACAAAGATTCGACGATCGTCCACTCTATGCAGTCCTTCATGAATCTCCTCTACAGGCTGATCGCTGAGATTTTCATAAATCAGACTATTCACATGCTGCTCTAAAGAACGCAATGCTTTCATCAATGCACCTTCAAAATTTGTGCAGATACTCATGACTTCTCCTGTCGCTTTCATCTGAGTAGTCAACTTACGACTTGCTTTGATAAATTTGTCAAATGGAAGTCTTGGAATCTTTACAACACAGTAATCCAATGCCGGTTCAAAGCTCGCATAAGTCTTACCTGTAATGGCATTTCTAATCTCATCCAAATGATATCCAAGAGCAATCTTTGCAGAAACCTTTGCTATTGGATATCCAGTCGCCTTCGAAGCCAATGCAGAAGATCGACTCACACGCGGATTTACCTCAATGACACAATATTCAAAAGAAGTCGGGTGTAATGCAAACTGCACATTACAACCACCTGTAATCTTCAATTCAGAAATGATGTTAAGGGCAGCACTTCGAAGCATCTGGTATTCCTTATCTGCCAACGTTTGGGAAGGTGCGACTACAATAGAATCTCCGGTATGGACTCCAACCGGATCCAGATTCTCCATGTTACAGACACAAATTCCGGTTCCATTGGCATCCCGCATTACCTCATACTCAATCTCTTTCCAACCGGCAATACAACGTTCTACAAGGACCTGCCCCACACGGGACAACCGTAGACCATTTTCCAATATTTCCACGAATTCTTCCTCATCAGCAGCAATACCACCACCGGAACCACCCAGCGTGTAAGCAGGGCGAAGAACAGCCGGATAGCCAATAGTTTTCACAAATTCCAGACCATCTGCAACATTGGTCACCACTTTAGATGGTGCAATTGGCTCTCCGATTTTTTCCATGGTCTTTTTAAATTCATCTCTATCCTCTGCCTTCTTGATTGTCTTTGCAGAAGTACCAATCAGACGAACATTATGCTGACGAAGGAAACCAGACTCCTCTAATTCCATCGCAATATTAAGGGCAGCCTGTCCACCAAGAGTTGGCAGAATACTATCCGGTTTTTCCTGTACAATTACCTTTTTCACTATCTCAGGAGTCAAAGGTTCGATATATACCTGATCAGCAATATTCTTATCGGTCATGATTGTAGCCGGGTTTGAATTGATCAGAATTACATAAATTCCTTCTTCTTTTAACGCTCTGCATGCCTGCGTTCCGGCATAATCAAACTCTGCTGCCTGCCCGATTACAATCGGACCGGAACCAATTACGATTACTTTTTTTATATTGGGATTCTTTGGCATTATTTTGACACCTCCATCATATTTAAAAACTCATCAAATAAATAATTTGTATCTAGAGGTCCCGCACATGCCTCCGGATGAAACTGAACAGTCTGAACATTTTTTCCAAGATAATGAACACCTTCTACCGTTCCATCATTTACATTTACAAAACTAACCTCTGCAATATCTCTGTCAATGGTTGATTCCTTTACCATATAGCCATGGTTCTGGGTAGAAATGTATACTTTACCGGTCTTCATATCTTTTACCGGATGATTTGCAACTCGATGTCCATATTTCATTTTTTCTGTGTCAGCTCCATTTGCAAGTGCTAACAACTGATGACCGAGACAAATTGCAAAAATCGGAATCTTCGTTGCAAATAACTTCTTCACCTCTTCTATGACTTCCACATTCGTCTTAGGATCTCCCGGTCCGTTTGTTAACATTATACCATCCGGTTTTGATTCAATAATGGTCTCCGCCTTTGTATAAGAAGGATATACTGTCACATCACAACCTCTATTGGTCAACTCTCTGATAATATTCTTCTTTGCGCCCAAATCGATTACTGCGACCTTATACCCCTTGCCCGGATAATGCTCAATTTCTTTACATGTTGTAAGACGTACAACATCACCAATCTCATAGGCTTTCAATCTTGGGATTACATTCTCCAATGTATAATTCTCATCTGTGGTAATCATGCCTCGCATGGTTCCCTTCTCTCTCAAAATCTTCGTCAGTGCTCTGGTGTCAATTCCCTCAATACCGGTAATATGATTTCGTTCTAAAAATTCCACCAATGTCTCCTGATTTCTAAAATTGCTTGCCAGTTTTGCAATCTCTCTTGCAATAAATCCCGACTGCCAAGGACGATCTGCCTCCATATCATCAAAACAGATTCCATAATTACCAATCAATGGATATGTCATACAAACGGCCTGTCCTGCGTAAGAAGGATCAGTCAATACCTCCAGATACCCCGTCATAGAAGTATTGAATACTATCTCGCTAATAATCTCATCTGTACATCCTACACTTTTACCTTCAAAAACATGACCGTCTTCCAGGATTAGAAATGCTTTCATAAGTACCTTCCTTTCCAATTTTTGCTCAAAAAAAAAACCACTAAAAGAACCTATCTTTATTTGACAGGTAAGGGCTTTTTCTTTCTTATTTGCTCTCAAATTGTAAAAATTTTAACACATATTCATTCTTTTTGCAAGGGTTTTTTGATAATATTAAAACTTACTAAGAATAGTTGTTACAGTTCACTCGGTGGCGTACGACTGAACAGTAACTAACAGTTCACCATTCAGTCGCCTGCACCTGCTGCTGTAACGTTCAACAGTGTAAATTAACCGTAAAAATATCCTTATTTTCCCTCTAAAAACACTTCAACAAACAATCAACAAAATTCTGTTGTGCCGTTAGCAAATTTGCTTATGACTTCTCTTTCGTTTCTCTTTCGTGCTTACTAAACACACATCCGCAAAAATCCTGGCGATACAAATGATATTCAGCAGACAACTCAATAGAACGCTTATATCCATTCCTCTTCTTAAAATCAGCATACAAATAGGGCGTTTGATACTGTTCACTCACCTTCTCACCAATTTCATTCAACCATGCCGCATTTTTATATGGACTGATTGATAATGTAGTGGTAAAAAAATCAAATGCTTTCTCCTTTGCAACAACTGCCGTTTGCTCCAGCCGCAGCTGATAACATGCATAACATCTTTCACTTCGTTCCCCAAGATGCTCCAATCCTCTCACAGCATTGTAAAACTCTTGCGTATCGTAATGACCTTCTAAAAACAAAACTCTATGCTTAACTGGTAATTCCTGAATCAATCTCCTTTGTTCCGCTACTCTTTTCCTATACTCTTCCTCATCTGAAATGTTTGGATTATAATAATAAATTGTAATATTAAAATACTGACTTAAATATTCTAAAACATAACTGGAACACGGTGCACAACAACTGTGTAACAATAGTGAAGGTGCTTCTTCTCTTCCCTGCTCAGCAATTTCTTTTAACATTTTATCTAATTTTAATTGATAATTGACATTCTCGCTCATTTTTTACTCCATTTTGTTCAATAATACTAATACAAATCCTTGTTATATTGAACATAATCGCTAACTTTGTTTAGTTTTACCAATTGACTTTGTGCACGATTTACAATATACTATTCTTATAAAACATATATATTCCATTATGTATAAAAATTTAAAATTTGTCAATCAAATGTCAATCGAATATTTAGGAGGTGATTCTTATGACAGTTGCACAGGCGGTTAAAAAATATAAACTTGAACCACTCAATGTATACACAGCAAAAGCAAAAGCGAAAGAGCTTAACGTAGAAGAAGTTTTATACATGAATGTTCAGCCAAACAAATATGCTTATGTCATTAAAGATGGAGCTCGTGGTCATGTCCTTTATCAAGATGAGAAAAGTTTTTATACCAAGCAATTCAAAGGACTGAAAATGACTCCATTAGATCCTTGAATTATATTGATAATTATGTATACAAAAGCTGACTTATAATATGCACCATTCTATCATTGATGCATATTATAAGTCGGCTTTTTTTGTTTTCACCTTCCAGTATAAAAATTATTTCTATATCAAATACTAATACTGAAAAATTCCTATGAAGCTCTCTGAGTTTCTCAAAACCCATTTCTCCACACTATTATACTATTTTTTCAAATCATTACGAAGGAACGAGGTACAGTCATGGAACTGAGAATCAATTCTGCATCAATAACACAAACCCTTATTAAATATCTTTTTTTATTTTTAATCGGTGGATTTTCTTATTTCTATATTGAAATCATCTATCGTGGATTTTCGCATTTTTCTATGATCATCTGCGGTGGACTTGCTTTCATTCTCTGTGGAATTCTAAACCAGCTTACACATTTTAAACTATCTATCCTTACTCAAATGATCTTCTCTGCTTTGATTATTACTACTTTAGAATTTATAACCGGTTACATTGTAAATTTACAATTACATTGGAACGTTTGGGACTATTCCAACCTTCCATTCAATCTATATGGCCAGATTTGTCTCGCATATTCTTCAATCTGGTTAATTATGTCATTAGCTTGTATTTTCGTGGATGATTTAATCCGTTGGAAAATTTTTGATGAACCGAAAGCACACTACAAATGGTTTTAGATAAATTCCTGTTTGTAGGGGAGGCGGATGCTTCGAAAGTTGGTGGAGAACCGGACGCAGGCGTTGTAGGAATCAAAGTCTTCGAGGACACGGGCTAAAGCATACCTTCACACTAGGTTCGAAAATACCTCACCAAGTGTCCGCT
>CAJOPP010000230.1 GCA_905236365.1 uncultured Lachnospiraceae bacterium | reverse complement strand
GGAAGTGTCGGAACTGGCAGACGAGCAAGACTAAGGATCTTGTGGTAGCAATACCGTGTGGGTTCAAGTCCCATCTTCCGCACGAAAAGATAAAGCCCATAAAATCAAGGAAAGTATTGAAAACACTTGATTCTATGGGCTTTTTTGATACCATTTTCACAAGTGCCATTTGCACCATACAAGTACATATTGTGAAAAAAGTGGTCATGAAAGTGGTCATGACCAGATTGCAGCTTTTAATTTATCAGATGTCGCTCTCCGAGCCTCTTCTTCCTTCATCATGGAATGACGGTAGACTCTTTTCATGACGTAGTCAGTCTTCCATCCACCCATATCAAGAATTGTAGCTTCATCCACTCCCAGAGCGGTCATTTTGCTACAGAAGTAGTGGCGGAGCTTGTGCACAGAGAAGGATTGTAAGCCAAGCTTCTTTTCTGTGTTATATAGCCAGTCAGTGATATTGTTCGGATATCCTTTGAAGGCATAACCATGCTCCTGGATATATTGCGCAACCTGCTCAGGGACTACGATGGTCCGCATGGAGGTAGAATTTTTGGTGTAAGGTTTGATTATCCATTTATTATTCTGATCCTGCACTTTGGCTTTGTGTATGCGCAGCACATCTCGGTCGATATCTTCCTCGGATATGGCACAGATCTCTGATCGTCTTAGCCCATAGCAAGCAAGGATTAAAGGTATTTCGTAATCAGTTCCGGAAGCAATCTCAAAGATCTTTTTTATATCATCGTCAGATGGGATGTAGGGCTCAGTAGCAGCTTTTGTGGGTAAAGTGGCATGAATTATCGTGTTAGGGCAAAACATGCCCAAAATGGCTGTCAGAAAGCCATATACGTTACGTACATATTTTGCATTGTGATCCTTTGAGAATTCCCCAATGAATTTCTGCATAATAACATTATCCAGATCAGAGAGCAAAGTGGACTTAAGCCATTCAGGCATGTTCTTCAGGTAAGCACTATACCCGCGGATTGTGGAAGGCGATAAGACGGCTTCCTTTGTGCTGATATACGTCTCGGCAGCAGTCTTCACGGTCATATGGGTATGTTTGATAGAAGATTTGTCAAATTCTGCCGCTATGAGCTGCGTGGCTTCTTTTTGAGTGGGTTTGTAATCTACAACAACAGTATAGCGTTTTCCTTTGTACTGCTGTCTGATACGGTAGCTCCCGGACGGTAATTTCTCAATTTTCATGGTATCATCCTCCTTTGGACTATATTGCCGGCATGGGCAAAATGGTCATTTTCTGAATTTGGGGCATAAAAATGCCCGGAGAAGGCAAAATTGCACCGGTGCAACTTGCTTTTATCCCGGGAAAATGATACAATTCACTTGTTCGCGGTGGATTGTATCGGGTTTTCCCGGTATGGTTCCAGATTGCTCCGGTGTTGGCGCACCGGGGCTTTTTAATTATTGTTGGGTTAATTATAAGCTGAGCAATTGATTGCGCCAATCAAGTGGGAAACCCATCTGATTTAATATATCTTCTTCACGTAAAACAACTAGTTTGCTTTTTGTGGTACTAAACAAACGATATATTTCTTTAATGAGCTTATGATAATCTCCTTTAGGAAGAACATAATACAAGGCAATTGTTGCTGCAAACAAATCTCTTTTACCATAGTCATATTCATTGCCATTAGTCTGAGGAATGGACAAAGAATTATGAGCTGCGAAGTCAATCAAAGGACGTTTGGACCGAAAACAGTATAACCGATTACCATGAGCACAAAAGTTTCGCACTGAAGATAAATATAACAATATACTTTCCAATTGTTTATCTTGAATATGATATATTCGCGATACATTTTGTCGATCAGGTTGTTTCATAAGGCTATAAAATTTGCTAATTTGTCCAAGAGTCAATATGTTGTTTAATACCCAAAGTGGAATGTATCCATAATTTTTTAAGTAGTGACAAATGCTTGGGTCAGTGGCCCGAGAAGATATCTGTCTCTGAAAATCGGCAATTAACTCGGGAATTTTTTTCTCGGCATCTTTGCTGGCTGTATCAAAATTATTATAAAGCATATAATTATTATGGCCATATTTTTTAGGAAACTCGTAAGCAATGAGACTTTTTATATTAGTTTCAAATGAAAGTATGTACTTGAAATAAATATTTCGAAGTTTACGATCAAATTCATACAATGCATATATTTCTTCTACGGTGGTGCCTGGCTTATATTTGTCCTCAGGGATTTTTGTTAACAAAAATAATTTACTATAGCCGTTTATAAGATTATAATACCCCTCGTGTTGCAAGACTTTTTTTACAAAGCTTTTATGCTCTGGAGTGGATATATCGATACCACGGGAAGAAAGTAATGTAGTTAACTCGGCGTGTGTTTTAAAGACTTTATCTGGCATAAGTAACCTCCTCTATGAATAAAAAAGACCCCGGGCCCGAAGGACACCGAGGTACGTTCCAGAATATTATATGCAATTATCAAACAAAGAATTCATATTTGATAGTTGTATGTTAGCACATGGGGGTGTCCGTGTCAATATTTTTTTACAAAATGTGTATAACCTTGTGGATAAGCACTGAAAATACAGTGCATAACTATGTGGAAAACTATTGTGCAAAAAAATGTCAATACCATAAGAGGTATTTTTGTGTGGAAAACCTAATTATTTTGATATTGCCAATACCAATTTGCCAATGTCAACAATATGATTCTACTTGGCCTCGGTGTTGGTAGCACCGGAGCTTTCATATGCTCATTGCTGTTTTTCTCTTATCAGCTCAAAAAATAATTCACCAGTTGCATACGCATCAGCCAATGCATTATGTTTTTTGGCAATAGTTATACAATAATAATCGCAAAGAGTAGTTAATTGGTAATTGTCTACATCGCGTGGATTTTTTAAAACTCGTCGAGATTGTTCCAAAGTATCGATGTATTTTCTTTTTGTATTCAAAACCTGACTACCTGAGTAATATATAAATTTAAGATCAAAATCCAAATTATGTGCCACTAAAACAGATGATGAAATAAATGCATCAAATGCTGGCATTACCTGCCCGATCACAGGAGCATTTTTGACCATTTCATCAGTGATTCCATTTATCTTTTGAGCATTGGCG